>JAESSZ010000078.1 GCA_016763875.1 Nannocystaceae bacterium | reverse complement strand
TGATCGTGCGCGTGGGTCCGGCCGCGGCGTCGCGGCCGGGGACGTTCGATTTCCGCGGGGTCACGCACTACTGGGGAAGCCTGGGCGTCCTGCCTCGCTTCGGCAGGCGTCTTTGACAACCATAGAATTCAGCGTAGCCGCCCCAACGAGAACCAAACAATCCAGTAGCCGAACCACCCAAGCTTCCACTGTGACACAACGGTCCTTCGAGAGTGGCGTGCAAGACACCCCGAAAGGTTGATTGCTCTACTAGTAGTCGCGGGCTATCGCATCTCAAAGACCCGAATCCGGTGTTCCCCATCCGAGCCGCGTCGTACGCACGGTCGGTTGGCGCGTCCGTTTCCGTCAAAGTCCACGTGGCCGTCCACACAGCCACGACAGAGGCATACACACGCGAGGATGCTACTGTGACACCGTGAAAACTTGGTGGGTAGAAGGCTGCGGGCCGGTGCTGATTGCGGCGCTAGCCACGCTGGGGTGCAACAGCTACGTGGGGGCAACCCATGGCGCTGACACTACTGGCACGAGCTCGGGCGGGGAGAGTTCGGAGTCCTCTGAGTCCTCTGGGGAGGAAGTGGATCCCCGAGAGGGCGTCGTCGCCGGCAGCGGGCTGCGGCTGCGCGCTCGCTACCTGGTGGCGCCGGGTGGTGGGCAGCATCTGCTGGGATTTTGGGACACGGAGCTGGAGATCGAGTGCGAGTTTTACGAGACAGCGACGGCCGGCATCGCTGTCTGCCCCGCATCACGACCGACGTAACCCTGAACGGCGACCAGATCTACCTGTTCGCAGACGCGAGCTGCACGACCCCCGCCGCATACCTTTCGCGGCGCGAAGCGGCGGATGTGCAACCGGGGACCTACGTCACTGCCGTTGCCGAGATCAACGAGTGTGGCGCCAGACGGCAGCTGGCCGTGCCGATGCGAGCGGGCGAGGAGGTTGACGCCGCCTACTGGGGGGAGGGTTGCAGCCCGTCCAGCTATGACTCGGGCCGGTTTTTCTCGGCACAGATCGCGGACTTGGACGTTTTCGCGGCGGCGGACCTGGTCGACGCCAACGGCGTGCGCAGCATCGAGGCCGACGACGGCGCTTGGGAGAATCTGTTCCTCCTCGATGACGATGGGCGCAGCTGCGGACCCGTCCGCGATAACCCTCCCGTGTGCATGGCGGTCCCGTACGCCACGGAAGACAGCTGGACCGATTGTCATATGGACAATGACCTTAGTTGCAGCGGCCCAACGGGGGCGGTCTCCATGCCCCCGGTCCCCGACTGGTGTGACGAACGCCCCACATACGCTTTCGCTGGGGACTTTCATGGGGCAGATCTTGGCGTACAGGTGCACGTGCTCGGCGCTCCAGCCTCTGAGCTGTCGTGTGTCGTCGACAACGAATGCGTGCGCAACGACGAGCTAACGCAGTACTACTTCGAAATCGAAGACACGATCCCAATCGACCAGCTACCAGCGCTTACGCGGGTCGAGGTGGGGGACGGCCCCGTGATTGCGACCTTCCTGGGTCGCGACGATGCCACGCCGCTCGTCCCTGCCGACGGCTTCTACTTCGGGGATCAGCGTTGGAGGACCACCCGCGACGACGGGACGTGTGCCGCCACGCGGCTCGGCGACGACTATTGGTGCGTGCCCCGGTCAGCCCGTCACTACGGCAAGTGGTACAACTACGCGGACCAGGCGTGTTCAACGCCCCTCGTGGGCAGCGGGACGCCTGCGTTTGTCTACCTCACCGACGAGGCCCTACCTGACGACGCGCCAGGGGGGTGGGTCTCTTTTCACGCGGTCGAGCCCTGGACGGGGACAGTCTACAAGGACGATGAGTTCATCGGTTGCACACAGGTCCCCGAGCAGGAGCGGTACGACTCCTACCACTCCGTCGGTGAGCGGATCGATCCGGCGACCGTCATGACCCGCTTCGAGGTCGTGACCGAGTAGGCGCCCGCTCGACGCGCGACAATCACGAGGCTGCTGGGGGCTCAACCCCCTCATCGGCGAGAACTGGTCGAAAGACTCAGCTGCTCCTGGGCACCCTCGAACTCGGCGCCGGCCTGGGTCGATTGTGGTGAACGACCGCACGACGATCGTGAGGTCTTCCGCATTACCTAAGAGCCGGACTTGGCATCGAGTCGCATGCGTGAGCCTTAGGCGTTCCCTCTGTCGCGAAGCAAACCAGCGTGTCATAGGGTCGTTCCACGCTTAGGTTGGCTCGCCACCAAAGCGATCGAGAGAGCAGGGTCGAGTCCACGGTGCCCCGCAGTGGCAAGATATGTTGCTGCCCCTGGTCTATGACGCGAAGTTCGCTTTTCCTGGCAGGCCCCGAGAAGATCTCATTCCCGTCGGGCCACAGGGCGACGAGGTTGGCATCATCCCAGATGGTGACCGAGAAGGGACACTCGAAATTTTGGACCACGAGTTTGACGCTCTGCTCGCGTGGGTCGATCGACACCCGAGCGCGGAGACAGCCGGGAAGCAGGTGTTTCCGTTCTCGTTCGAGGTAGGCTGGGCTGCTGCGGTACTCGGCCTCTTCTTGCTCGCGCTGCTGGTCTCGCTGGTAGCCGTGGACGCAGACAACGGTCACGATGGTCCCGTGCAGCACGAAGGGGGACCAGCAGGCACGAGACAGCCAGATCATCATGATTGAGGTCACCAATGCGTAACCGAGCAGCATGCCCAGCCCGAGAAAGTTCGAGATCTGCTCAAGGGCTCCTGCAATTCCCACAACGAGAGCCAAGCTCCACGGTACGGCGTCGGCAGAGGGGGTGTCGCTCGACCATCCCAAGACCAGAAACGCGCCGACTATGCCGGCTACGATCAGGAAGTGAGCCCACCACGCGAAAGAGTTTTTTCTGTTAGCCGTGGGCCAAATTGTAGCGCAGAGTCGAGCCGGACGACAGGTGGACGTCCCGTCCCGCAGCCAATCGTCGGGGCGACTAGGGAGTGCGCATGGTGGATTTTGGGTCGCGGGCTTGGCGGCGCTGGGGTTTTGAGCGCGCGTGGGCGGCCGGCAGCGTGGGTAGCCGCAGATTTGATGCTCGCGGGTTACAACTTCGCACAGGCAAACCATCGTCGGCAGGCAGCAAACCAATGCGGCGGCGGACCGCTCGGGTCGGTCGCCGCTCACAGCAGACGAAGCTGACCAAGGGGGGAATCAGCAGGCGCGTCGCTAGGACTTGTCGAGGCGACGACGTCGCTGGGCGGACCGCGGCCCGGATGAAACACGCGTGCTATCTCCTCGGGGTCCAGTACAGCGCCTGTCGGTTTGAGACGACCGTTGCAGCGCGGACATTGAAGGATATCAATTGCGAAAACGCGGGCCAGCAACCGAGCCCACGACAGACGCTGCGGAGTTGGCGGAGGCTGTTGGGGCCCGGGCTCGGCGGGGACGCCAGAGCCTTTGACCAAGTCCAGCTGGTGTGGAGCGGGGCGTTGTTCGGGTACAGGGGCAACGAGGCGGCGCAAGTGAGCTTCCGAACGAAAACGTCGGACCGCGGCTCGTTGTTTGCGAACCGCGCAATCTGCGGTGTCTTCTGCCTGGGATGCAGGATGGCTGCAACGATGGTTTCTTGATGAACGTCGAGACCGACGAAAGTGATATTCTTGGACATGACCGGCTCCTGTCGTGTGCGGCACTGGCTCCGTTCTCGGAGCTAACCCGCGGATGAGGTTTGTTACGAACCCACAGTCTGACGCCTGTGGGCCGGTCACTCCATATGGTCTAGCGCGGTGCACCAGCAACTCCATCCCGGCGTGATCTGTAATGCCGTGTGTTTCCAAGCCTTTGCCGAGGCTTAGGGTACAAATTTGCACGGATGTGGTTGCTACCCTCAATCGGACATGACACGACCCCATCGACTTCTCGCTGCGTTGCTCCTCGTACTGGGATGCGGTCATCCGAAACCTGCATCCGTGGGCGAGGCGCCGGTGCCTGGGTCCGGCGAGGCCTCGGATGCAACCTGCGACGCTCAGCTCACGGAGGTGGGGGCGATGTTCGATGCGGTCCTTGAGGCTCCGCCGCCTGCGTGTGAGTCCGATGCTGATTGCGAGTTCACGTATCCCGGGGCGCAGTGTGGGCCGTTGTGCGGCGTTGCTGCGCACACGTCCCAGGTTGAGGCCCTTGCGGAAGCGACGGCCAACGCCAAGGTCGTGTGCGAGGCGTATGCCGCCGCCGACTGCCCGCCGGTCGTCGTCGCCAGTTGCACCCCCGCTTCGGCACGGTGCATTGACGGAACGTGCGGGAGCTCCCAGGGCTAGTGTCCTGGGTCAGCAAAAACTAGAAAAAGTTACTCATCGTCGGTGAGGTCAAGAAATACGCGGGGCAGGGGGATCCGCGTGAACGCAGTGCTACCGGCTGGTGCCGAGACGTCGATGGGTCCGCAAGAAGAAGAAACGCGGGCGTTCGTTCGTGGCCTGCATGCGCTGAAGTGGATGGCCACTCCACTGGAGATTGCCAAGACCGTGTTGTTCCTCGCTTCGGATGCGTCAGCTTCACAACCGGAACCGCAATGCTCGCCGACGTTGGGGTGTCGATCAGCAAAGTCTGACCCGCGCGGGTCAGAGTCGATCGTTCGTCGCGCAGGGACCGTTTCTTGCGATCGTGGGTCGACGCCCCATGGGAAACTCGTTGGTGGGGTCCTCGAAAAAGATTGAGTGACCGCCAGCAACAGCCTGCTAAACCCGAATATGGCCGAATGACATCGGCTTCGTGAACGGTCGTAGGCCGGTGCTGGGTGGTCGCTGTCGTCCTAGCGTCTGCGCCACAACTCAGCCAAGTTCCGATATGCGAATTCGTCGAGATCATCTTGTGCCGTTGCTCGTCGGGGCGCTCGGATGCGGCCTGGGTTCAGGACCTGATGGTGCGTCCGTGCATCGCGGCGGATCGGGCGCTAGCTACCGTGGCGAGCAGGCGCCGCGCGAACCAGCGGCGACAGTCCTTGCCGCCCATCAATTGCGCGTGGTACCCGACGTCGCCCAGGTTGCGGTCGATGTTCGGCTGCGGGCGAAGACCTTCGAGGAGTCCGTGGACTTGGGCAGGAGTGTGACGCCGTCGCTACGGGCGCGATGGTCCCAGGACGAAGGATGCGCGAGCACACAACTCGACCGTAGTGTTCCCGAGCGTGTCTCCGATAAGAGCTGGACGAGCACAGTGCACTTTGAACTTCGCGTCAGCCTGAAAGGGATGGAGACCGTGGAACAGCGGGCGCAGCAGATAGAAATGTGCATAGGCCGAGTCCACGCAGTGGAGGGGGATCCCAAGCTCGCTGGGGTCACGATCGTTGTAGGGCGACCTTCATTCGAACTCCACGACCCGACCGTATATCAACAACAGCTTCTGCGTCGGCGTTTCGCACCCTTGCTCACGGTCGCCAGCACGACGGGCGCGCCCAGCCAGTTCAACGTGCAGGCCCTGGAGTGCACGTCGCAGGGGTCCATTCGTGTTGTCCAGCGGACCCTTGCTGGACTCACGCTGGAGGTCGACTTCGACTGCAACCGTGGGCCGGCACCCCCACCGATTCAGCCACCCGTGGTTGCGGCGGCAGGTGTGCATTGACATCCTGGTCGTCTCATCGGTTGCCTTGTTGCGGCCGAAGTAGATCTCGAGAACGACCTTTGACCATGATCCGGAGAACGCTACTCATGTTTGGCGTGTGGGGCGGGATGCGGGCCAGCGACCGCCACGCGGCGGAAGGCCAGGCTACCCGATGCGCCCAACACAGCCCCTGCGCGTCTGACTTCGGTTCGGACGCGCGGGACGGCCGTGGCAACCTCGACGTCGGTGCTACCGATGGCGAGGATGTGGCGCAGGGTGACGACAACTTCTTGACTACGCAAGAAGGTCGCCCTCCCGCAGTGGCCTACACCCTCTTGGCCCAGCTCAACGCGATGGCGTGCGCCCAGCCCACAAGATAGCTGACCCGACAAGAAACGCGGCGCCGGTTGCTCCGAACAAGATCGTCCCGGCAACAGAGTTGATGGCTTGCCTTTCGTTCGCGCCGGCAAGTCCACCGGCCGCAGCAGCTCCCACAACTTCGAAGGCGATCCCGAGGAGCAGAAAAGTGGTGGGGTGAAATAGCTTTGCCATTTTGTCCTTCACAGCATCCTCAGGGACCGGCGCTGACGATAGCAACCGAGGCGAGAGCCACGGCCACAAAAGAAGTGCAACGTTCCCGAAGCCGCCCGCGAGGAAGAAGGCGGAGGTTTGCAATCCGAAGAACGGCCGACCCTTTCCCAAATCCCGCCTCTACCCGCTTGAGCACGGATCACTAAGTTCGGCCCAGATGCGCAAACTACCCAATATGCGATTCATCACCCAAGAGTTGGGCGGGTGTTCGTACAGTTTCCCGTTTACAAGCGGCTCGGCGACGTTCGCTCGGACGCCATATGCCAAGCTACAATCGCACAAGCGCTACTCGTATCCGGTTGAGACCGTGACGAAGCAGAGCGTCTGCTCAACAGCGCGTACGCAGCGGTCAGCCGCATACGGCTGCCGGAGGCAGCTCAGTTTGAAGACCTCGCGGTACAGTTCATAGGCCTACGTCCGCTCGAATGATGGTCCGCCTCGGTCCCAAAGCGCTGAACATCTCGATCTTCGAGATCACGATTCTGGGCTCGATTCCGGGGCAAGTCGCCCCGAAGGCTGCCCCGTGTGGGGAAAGCTGTGTAAGTGCTCGCCGTGCCGCGTTCGCAATGCGCGCGGCGGCGTGAACGACCGGGAAACTCAGGCGTAGTCGCGGAAATCGTGGGGCAGCACGACGGCTCCAGGGGTCTCAATTGCGGTCTGCGCAACCCGCAGGAGGTAGCGTGTTGGGTCGATGCCGCAGAGCTTCGCAGTCTCGATCAAGCTGTAGAATATCGCCGCGACCTCGGTCCCACGGATCGATCGCGAGCCGTAGTGGTTCTTGCGACCCACGACCATCCCTCGAAGCGCGCGCTCCGTTTGATTATTGTCGATCGCTAAATGCGGATCGTCGACGAAAGCAACCAGCCCCTGCCAGTACTCAAGCATGTAGTTGATCGCTTTGCGCAGGCCACTTTTCGGCAGCCCCCTCTGCTGAACCGCCCACGTTCTCAACCCATCGAGCAGCGGTTTCGATTCCTGTCTTCGACGGCTAAGCCGTATCTCAAGTGCCTCGATCTTCTCGTCACCGGCCAGCGCATCGGCGTTGGGAAGGCTCGCTTCGATCGCGAAGATGCGACCGATCAGATCGAGCGCATGACCACATGCATCGGGGTAGTTCGGCTCGGCTTCAACGAACTTTCGCCGTGCGTGCGCCAGCAATGTGCGAGCCGGATCTCTGGGCAAACGTTCGATACCGTTCGATAGGCTCTGTAGCCGTCGCACAGGACCGTGCCTTCGAACCCTTTTAGGACTTCGGCGGCAACCTCGGCCGAGCGGCTATCGGCGATGCGGTACCAACACGCATCGTGCGTGGTGAGGCCCCAAGCGAACCATCGCTTGTTCGACTTCTTCGCCATCAGGCGCCACCAGGTCTCGTCGGCACCGATCACGTCGGCGCCAAGGATGTACTCACGCAGCGCGTCGTATGTCGGTTTCAGGTGAACTGCGAGGGCGTCGATCTGGTCCCACAGCGTTTGCGAATCGACGACCAGCCCGGCACGCAACATGATCCGGACCTGGCGGGCAAGCGGAAGGTGGTCGGTGTATTTGTCGATGCCAACCTGCACCGCGAACTGCAACGTGTAGCAGCCACCCTCGATCGTTCTGAGCGCGCCCGGAGCGGTCACGATCGCGCCGTTGCAGCCGCATCGATACTTCTGGCGCATGGCTTGAATCTGCACATACGCTCGCTCGATGTTGGCGATGAATTCGCTGTCCTCCGTGACGCCCTTCATCGGCTGCAGTTGTTTGCCACACGAGGGACAGCCACGGTCGTTCTCCGGCAACTCCAACAGCACTTTCCGTTTTTTCAGCCCAGGCTGATCGCGTCGGCCGTGACCGCGCTGCGGCTTCTTCTCGGGCTCCGCCTCAGCGTCATCGTCGCGAGACCGTTTTTCGGATGAATCCCCAAAGACTCTTCGGTTGAAGTTCGCAAGCTGCTCCTTCAACTCTGAGAGTTGCAGTTGAAGTTGTTCTGCCTCTGTCTTGCCTTCGGCCGCTGCAAGTCTCCGCATCAAATCTTCGAGTTGTCGCTGCAGCCTCGCGTTCTCTTTCGCGTACAGCGACAGCATCCTCTTCGCGGTTTCGAGATCGTCGATCTGTTCGAGCCCGCGCACCCACTGTTCATGCGCGATTCAAGATCCGACTGCAAGGTCTTTGTCAGTCATTGGTGCGGGTGCAAGTTGGACGCGCCCGATCAGGTGACTGCCGTGCAGGAAAAGCTCAAGTTCGTTCATCGTCAGCGGGATCCGATCGGCGTCGGTGAACTTCCACAACGCGACGAATCGTTCACGCTCAAGCCTCTTGGCGTAGACCCAAAGGCCGGTGCCGTCGAAGCTCAGCACCTTCGCTCGGGTGCGACGCTTGTTGGTGAAAAGATACAGCGAGCCATCGAGCGGGTCGCGGCCGAGTTGCTCTCTAACGAGACCGCAGAGGCCCTCAAAGCCCTTGCGCATGTCGACCGGAGCGCAGTAGGCGAACACCTTGGTTCGGCCGTTGGCACCGATCATCGTACGGCCTTCGCGAACGCTGCGACGTCGGCGATCGTCAAACCGTCGACCCGTACCCCGGCCGGAAAGAGCAGACTCAACGGCGATGGTGCTGGCGGTGAACTGGCCGCCGGTTTGGCGGCGACGACCTCAACCACGCGAGCTCGAGGCGCAGACTTCTTCTTTGCGGACGCTCGTTTCTTCCTACCGCCATTCCATTCGCTGACGGTAGCCTGATGCATGCCGACGGCGTTGCAGGCTGCGGCCTCCGACCGACCGGCGGCGACTTCGCGGGCAACGAAGGCAACGATGCGTCCTCTGATGTCCGCGGTGTAGGCCCGTCGGCGGCCGACCTTCGGCAGTTTTGCGATCGTTCTTCTCAGCTCCAACAATTCGGCATCCATTGATGCCAAGTCTCGGAGGCGATGCTCACGCTGTCACGACGGGGTTGGGCGAGTACTTACAAAGCTGTATCGCTTGACGACGGAGCCTTGCTCGCAGCGGCACAGTTCGCGACTGGGAACCTGTAGCCACCCAGGTGCGGCCGCGGTGACGCTCACTCTCCCAAGGGCGTCGCCGCGACGTTGATGAAGCTCGTCTGGAACGCGCGCTCCTGCGACGAAAGCCAAACGCCGTCGATCTTGACGACATCGCTCTCCCAGCGCCCATTCATGAGGTCGATGCTGTTGTCGGGGAGGAAGTGAAAAGCGGTGAGATCGCCGCTCAAGCTGCCCTCGTCGCCGTCGACCACGATCTCCACGTTTGATAGGACGTGCTGGGTCGCGACGTACCCATTGGCCTGAAACACGCCCGCTGCGAACTGGGCACGTGCCACCGCTCCTATCTGCGGTGCGGGGAGCGGGCAGGTCTCGCCGGGGCAGCTTACCTGCATGATCTGGCCGGAGCCCGGGATCTCACCCTCGAACTCGAACGCGTGATCGTCGGTGAAGCACGCGTCCCACCGGGCAGTTCCAGCCGCAACATCCTCGGCCCCGATGAGGTCGATGCCGTTCGTCAAGCAGATCCCGACATCGCGGATGGCCTCGACGTCATCCTGTGTTTCGTTGGCCCCCTCGATGGGAGCGGCCTCCCCGTCGTCGCACGCCCCCAACGCCGCGGCGAAGACGATGAAGGTCAGCGGGCCGCGCCGCGTCCAGCGGCACGGCAGGTTTGAGCGGGTGAAGTTTCGTAGCGTAACGGTTGTCATCATGATCGTCGTTCTCCTTTGTGTTTTTTCGAGACGATTGTCTCGAAAAAGCACAATCTGAAGGACTCAACGACCTGACCCGGCAGACGTTACCCAAACCGGATAAAAACTGAGACACTCGTCTCGGATTCGGTCCACGAAGGTGACTACCGCGTCAGAACCGAGAGCGCGATATCCACGACATCCGCGACGTAGGCGGGATCCGGCCCGAGCTTCTTTCCAACCCCGAGGCCTTGGAACGTGTTGACCAAGAAGCGCGCGAGGGCGCGACTTTCGCCGGTCGCAGTGATTAGACCGGCCAGCTGCCCGCGTTTAACGGCGTCAACGAGAGCATCCTCGAGACGCGACCATGTCTCGCGAAGCACGCGCGCAACCTGCCGGTCTGAGGGACCCAGCTCCACGACCGTGTTGACCATAAGGCACCCATAGCGGTCCGCCTTGCGGGCGTAGCTCCGCGCCAGACCGAGCAGCAGCTCTCGGATGCCAGCAATGGGGTCCTCGCTAGCAGCGAGCATCTCGATCATGGGCTCGATCGAACGGCCTCGGTAGCGCTCAAGCGCCGCGGCGAATATTTCGTCCTTGTTCCCGAAAGTCTCGTAGAGACTTGCGCGACCGATCCCCATGTTCTCGCCGAGATCGCGTATCGACGTCGCCGCGTACCCCTGCCGCCGAAACGTCTGCACCGCAGCCTCGAGCGCTTTGTCGGGATCGAATGTCTTGGTGCGTCCCACGGTCTGCTGTCAGATTGGCATACTGAGACAATCGGTCAAGACGGACGGCTGGCGGGTCTGCCCCGACCCTCGCGCCCTGAAGCACATGTCCTCGTGGGCCGACGACTCGATGAGCTCCAGTTGCACTTGCGGGTACGGCCTGGTGAGCACGAAAGAGGCGGACGTGTGGCTGGCCCACTACGTGCGCATGGGATTTTACTACGTAGCGATGCGCTACGACCCGCCGCGCCGCAAGGCCGAGGCCGGCCAAGAGGGGGCGGTCTTGGCAGAGACCATGCGAATCTCGTTCGACACGCCGCTGCCCTACTATCCGTATCTTGAGCCTGAGCCACTTCCGGCGCTGGCCAAGCTCACACTCTTCGAGCCGCGCCTGCTCGAGCTGTGGGTCGTCGGGCGCGAGGAGGTGGTGCCGGTTGCATTGCGAGAGCACGATGGGCAGCGCCGCTGGGTGCGACCGCTCCACGGCGGACGCGTGACCCCGGATGCGCGCAAGGTGCTCGAGGCGGTGTTCGAGGATGAGGTGGAGTCGCTGCTGCCGCCGGGCGCTCTCGTGGTGCAGACGTTTCAGGACCAGAAGAACTCGCGGAAGGGCTTTGCGGATGTGCTCTTCGCGCCCAAGAAGGCGCAGGAGCTCTCGGCGCACAAGGTGGCGAAGCTAGTGTGCAAGCCGAAACATGGTTGCACGTTTGGGCTCATGACATGGGTAACACTCGGACTTGGGACATGGGTAACAAATTCTAGAGGCGGAGCAACCCTTCGTCGATACGGGTGACGTCGATGAAGTGTGCAAGCCGAAACATGGTTGCACGTTTGGGCTCATGACATGGGTAACACTCGGCCACGCTTATTGGCGAAGGGGTTGTCCTGTCCAGCCGTTGCAGAACTGATGCCGACGTACCTTCGGCTCTTCCAAGCCGAAGGTTTCCTCCCGATTCCCAATCGGCCCTAAACGGGTCCTCAACACAAGCGATTCGACCCTTCAGAGGCTGTCTGCGGTGTTCCTTGGGTCTGAAAGTAGGAGTTTCGTGCACCATTTTGGTGCATGATGGGCCGTGGAACTGGCGAGCTTTGGCTCGCGGATCAATGGCAAAGCACCCACACGAGACCGCCGGGCCAGCCGCATTCGACGCGCTTGTTTGTCGATCGGAACGGATGACTGCATGTGTTCGCGAAGCAAGGGATGCAGCGACCGCCAGCATTGCGATCATCGTTGCGGGTGAGCCTGGGTCTGGGCGGACACTGCTGGCCCGTGAGATCCACTCGACCGCCCAGTATCACGGCGGCCTTGCGGTCATTGATGGCGCCGGGATCCACCACGACGACCAGGCCGATGCCAGAGCGTCCCGCGCACTACTGCGGGCGATCGAGTACTCACGCTACGGCACCCTCGTCTTTCGCGGACAGCCGGGCAATTCGCTTCTCCAGCGGCTTCGCGACGAGAACCATGGCAGCACGCGGTTCGTCTTCGTGGTTGAGCCCGGGGAAGTTGCTCGACGAACCGAGCAGAGGGTAGCCGCAAGGCTCTTCTCATACCCGGCGGATGACCAGGTTGCGGTCGTCAACGTGCCACCACTGCGCAAGAGGCTCGCAGACCTTGCACGCCTGTGCGCCGGCTTTACCGAGGCTCGAATCTCGCCAGTCACATTCGCGGCGCTCGAAGGCTACGCCTGGCCCGGCAATGTCGCTGAGCTAAGACAAGTCCTCGACCGCGCGGCGCTGTCCGCTCGCGGAGACGGCACGATCCGGATCTCAGATCTCCCGCCGTCGATTCAGCCACCCAGTGTCACCAAGACGCCGCCTCGGCGGCGCGCGACTGCCCTGCAACGAACGCTCGCGCAGGTGGAGGAGGACTATATCCAGCGTGTGCTGGAGGACTGCGACGGCAACCAAGTCCAAGCTGCGCAGCGCCTGGGTCTCCATCGAAACACGTTGAGACGAAAGCTGAAGCAGTATCGAGGAGGGCCCGCTTCCGGGCGCAGACAACGTCCTGGGACTGCATCATGACCCGCTGGGCGAGAGACAAGAAAGCCCCGGCGGCTGGCGCTAGCTGACTTCGTCGCCGCGATCCGGCGTTGCGCTGCCGCTTCCACACGCGCGAGCCTCCATGAATTCCATGACCGCTCCCCATCGGTAGCGGATGCAACGACGACCGACGACGACGTATTGCGGCCCGTCCCCCGACTGACGCAGGCGCTGCCAGTGCCGCGTCGAGATCTGCGTGCGGTCCTCCAGTGTGCGCTCGGTGACGTATTCGTCAGGATAAAAATCGATCTTCGAGGGCTTCGGGCGGCTCATGACGAGTCCAGCGTAGCGACGGCGTGCATGACGTCTAGATGCAGCGCTCGCTGGCCGCTGCACCTTGAGAGTCCAGCGACGCCCCTCGGCACTGGGACGCACAACCGCCCTCGCGGGTCGATGATGCGGCGCTCCGACCGCACCTGCCGGGACGCGCCCCGCCAGGCAGGACCTCAGCCGGGTGCCGTTTTTCCGATGTCTCGGTTGTGCACGCTCAGCGCTCGAACCATCTCTTTACGTGTCAGGATCGTCCACGTGCGTCTCGACGGCATCGAGACTTCCATGAGGTCGGAGCTGACCACACGCGTGATCTCGAAGGTCCCAAGCTCAGGTCCAAGCATGACCCGCCTCCCGCCTAGTACCCTGCCAGGAACGATCTCTTCGGGCCCTAGGCT
>JAESSZ010000077.1 GCA_016763875.1 Nannocystaceae bacterium | reverse complement strand
GGCAGGCCGAGCGCAGCGCTCGCCCGAAATGGCCCTTGGTAGCGGTACCGGTGCTGGCGCTCGTTCTGGCCGGGACGGGCTGGTACGCGTTGCAGGCCCAGCGGCAAGCAGAACTCGAAACCGGGGCAGCGGCGCTCGCACGACGGTCCCATGATGAGGAAAGTTCGGCCCAGGCTGAAGCTATTGCGGCTATCGAGGCGAAGTTGAATCACCTGGAGGCGGAACGCGGTGGGCTGCTCGCGGATCTCTCGCAGCTCGACGCGAGACTCTCAACGGAACAGGGCGAGACCGAGCGAGCGCGGCTCGAGGCGCGAAAGACCGCGGTCAACAAAGAACTCGATGCCGTCGATGCGCGCGGCAAGAAGAGTTCGTCACGGCGGGGCAAGGGCGGCCGTAAGGGTCCGAGGTCCGGACGATCGGGCAAGTCGGGTCGGACGCCGCGTTCGACCGCGGCGCCGGACACCCGCCGCGATCCGCCCGCTGGTGTCGACAACGGCGAGGAGCGACGGATTACCTTGGGCGACAGCAGAGACCCACTGTCGGGGATCTAGCCGCCAGCGTTGAGTTGCTGGCAGGCGTCAGAAAATCCTGTTCGCTGGGTCGCGCATGTTTCGCCCATCTCCAACGCGACGCAAAACCCTCGTTGGTCGGCCACGTTGAGCTGTTGTACGCAGTCCTCAAAGACCTCACTTGCCGCGTCACCGTTGGCCAAACGGAGACACCCAAGGCCGTCCGGGTCTTGGTGCGTCCGGTGGGTCGCCCTTCGCCAATCGGTGATCACGAGCCCTGACTCGCCCTCCTGGTTGATGTCGACTCCGGTGGCTGCGCGCCACTGGCCGTCGACGAGCACGCAGTCTTCCGGTTGCAGCGGCGCAGTCTGGCAGCAATGCCGAGCCGTCCCGCAGACAACGTCGATGTCCTCCTCGGGCCAGGTTGGATTACACGGCGTCGGGCAGCCCTGCGCGCCCAGTTCCGAGAGACCCGCACCAATTGGAACCTCCCCCCGGTCCACACACATGCCCTGGGTGCCAACGGCGTTGTTGATGCCGGAAAAATACGGCGTTGCGCCATCGCTGATGTCCTTGCCCTCGTAGTTTGGCAGCGCTCCCCCCTGGGCGGCAGGATCGTCCGAACAACAGAAGTGAGTCTCGGGACAGCTGTCTACCTGGTGTGGATTGCAGCGGAAAGCCACGGTTGGGTATTCAACGTCGATGCACGACGTTGCCACCGCGGCGCCGAGGGCGAGTGCACCACAGTGCACCGCGCCCCAACGAACGAAGACCAAAATGTTCATCGAGCAGTATTCCCCGCTTGCGTACTCTAACGCTGCCGCGGAAAGTTCCCGAGTTTATCGATTGAGCGTCGCAGGGGGATACCGGACTCCTACTCGCGACGAGACCTTGACCCTTCGTCTACGATGCTGCCCGTGACGGACGTCGAACCCGAGGTGCTGCGCCTGCGAGGCCTCGATGTCGACCGTCCGGATGGCGTCCGTGTTCTCGCTGGCGTCGACTTGACGCTAAGACGTGGTGAAGTCGTTGCGCTCCTGGGCGGCAGCGGATCGGGGAAATCCACCCTGCTGTCGTGCATCGAAGACCCGGCAAAGCTGACTCGGGAAGGGTTTGCGGTTCGCTTCGAGGCGCGCGTGCTCTCGGCTGAGATCGGGATCGTGCCCCAGCGCGGGGCCCTGTTTGACCACCTCACGGTTGCGGGCAACCTTCGCCTCGCCCTTCGCAATGCCGCGCACGCAGGAGAGGTGACCGACGCACAAGTCGAGACCTGGCTGCGACGAATGCACCTTCCTGTCGAGTGGGCGAGCAATGAGCAGGGGACCGACCGGCTCTCGGGCGGCGAGGCGCAACGAATCGCGGTCGCACGTACGTTGGCGGGTGGTCGCGACCTGTTGTTCTTGGACGAGCCAAGCGTTGGCATCGACCCCTACCGTGTCTTGGTACTGGCCACGCTGCTCCGGGAGCAGATTCGCGACCGCAACGCAGCGGCCATCGTGATCACCCATGATCTCACGTTCGCGGCCGCGTTTGCCGACCGATTTTGGTTCATGGACCGCGTCGAACAGGCAGTGGTCGAACTCGACGTCGGCACGATCTCGCCAGACATTACGCGTTCGGCCGACGAGCATCAGCGGATCGAGACCGTGGTCCGCAAGGCGGTGGTCGAGCGACTCGAGCAAGACAAGGCACCCGCACCCGGTCGACGCACTCGCAACCCGTGGGCTCAAATGAAGCGTGCCGCGGCAGTCTTGGTCGAGCCGTTTGCGGTCCCCGTCGAAGTGGCGCGTCGGGGCCCGGTCGCGGTGCGGCGTGGCCTGCGAGACTTTGCTGAAGTCGCCCCGGTCGTGCTCCGTCAGACGTTGCTCCGGCCCGCCGCATTTTTCGCGATCGTTTCCACGTTGCTCGGTTACAGCGTGCTGTACATTTTCCATCACGCCTTTTCGGGCGGAGACCTCGCGCTGCGGGACGAGTTCGTCTTCTCCATGATCGGCGCGCGGCACATCATTGCTCTGGCGCCGCCACTGTCCGGGATCCTGTTCTGCGCCACCTCGGGAAATGCGGTGACCGCTTGGCTGGGCGGAATCTCGCTAACCAAACAGGGCGACGCGCTGGAGGCGCTAGGGATCGAACGCGAACGCTACCTTTGGCTGCCCGCGTGGATGATCCTCTCCATGTCTTCCCTGGTGCTCGCGGCGATCTTTGTCGGGGGCATGGTCGGGGGAGGTGCGCTGTATATCCACGGGTACGGTGCGCCCTGGAGTGAGGCGCTGGGTTATGTGACCGCACAGCTGCTCGACCCGGAGTCGGCTGACATCCGTCTACTGGCGCGGGCGGCGTTCTTGTTGGCTATCTACGCGGTTGGCATCTCGGCCGATGTGGTCGCCAAGGGATCCCGGGCCAAGCGTAGCTCGGACGCGGTCACCGTCGCGATGGTGGCCAGCGTGATGGCCTCCACCCTATGGATCGTATTGCTCGAAATGGCGACGCTCCCCCTCGTGTTCGGGTGACGTCATGCGACCTGCGCTCGGCATTGGACTACTGCTCTTCGTTGCGGCCTTCGTGTTCGCGGCCTGGGGCCTGAGTTCGATTCCCGTGTCGAGCTTTGCGGTCCACGTGGATCGCCAGTCCGCGGTCGCGCCGGACGGCGAGGTGGACTGGCGCGTGACCGTGGTCCCACAGGTCGACAGCGCGCGCCTCACCGCGCGACTCGACCGCAACACCGAACTCCCGCTAGTCCCAGACGCACACGGGCGCTTGACCGCCGAACTCCGGGAGCTGGCGCCGGGCTACCACTTCGTCGAGGCGTCCGTGCACCGACTAGGGGGCCGCGAAGATCGTGTCGTCGATGTGATCGCGGCTGGTCCGTTTCAGTCGGAGCACACGCGCGGCTGCGACGTTGCGTTGGGGCTGTCGCCGCAGGCGGTGCGCATGCTGCTGCTCCCCGCGCTGGAGCACAAGGTTGTCGAAGGGGCCAAGACGCAGGAAGAGTTCTTCGGCCCCACCAGTTACGTCGTGGCATCCGAGTTGACGCTGGTCGACGGAGGCATCTCGTTCACCGTCGAGCTGTCCACGACAGCGGAAGACAAAGGGGACCTCAGCATCGATGGTGTTGTGGAGGTCAGCTCGGTTGGCGTGCGAGGGGTGTCGCTGCGGCTGCGCGAGCTGCGTCGCGCGACGCCTGGTCCCAAGCTCACGGCACTCGCCGCCAAAGAGGGTGGGAAACGTGGCACGACAGCGGGGGCGGGAGGCGGCGCCGTTGTCGGCGCGTTGTTCGGGGGTCCAGGAGGGGCGGTCGTTGGTGGAATCCTTGGCGGGCTCGCGGGCAACGCGATCGGAAAACGGCTCGGCGAACGCGAGGCTGGGCAGCGGACCGAGTCGGAGGTCTACGGGGCGCTTGTCGCCGGTCTCGCGCAGGCCACCGAAGAACTTCGCCTGCCGAGCCAAGTCTCGATGTTGCCCACGACGCCTGCGTTGCTCGGAAGCGTGCAGTGGTGCGAACCGCTCAAGATCGACGCGACCCGGGGCATGCGTGCTGCCCTGGCGCTACGCATCCCGGCCGACGAGTTCAGCGATGCCGCTCGTGTACTGGCCGTGTACCGCGGCTCCGAGGTTGGCGCGATCGCGACGGTTGCCAGTGGCCACAACGCGCGGTTGGAGGTGAGCGAGGACCTTGTCAATCGCTTGCTCGCAGAATGGACCGTTCGCGGCGGATTTGACGAGGCGGTTGCGGACGCCGGTCTGGCGTCGGCCATCGAAAAGGAACTGGGCGCTCGGACCCGCTGGCGAGTGCCGGACATACGAGTTGCGCTCCCGCCCGTGGTTCGCCTCGACGACGACGCGATCGGGATATCCCTCGGGGGGGTGACGATGCGACTTGTCGACGAAGGCAGAAGCCAGTCACGCGACGTCGTGGTCGGCGGTGTGGGCACCATTGAACTCGATATTCGTGACGGCGGGACCGCGACGATCTCGGGCTCGCTTGACCAGGCGTACTTTGGCTGTCGAGTGCCGGATCTGGACCGGCGTGTGCTGCCAGCGTGTTTCTCTTCTGCGGTGGACCCTGAGCTCATCCGTAAGAAGATCAACCTGGCGATCATGGTCAACGCCGCTCGCCTTCCGGGGATTGACCTTTCTGGCCTGGTCCAGCTGCGGTCGGCCGAGGCGACAGGGAGCCCCTTGGCGCTGCAGGACGCGCGGGTGGCCGCGGCTGCGGGTGTGCTCAGCCTCGACGCAACGCTTGTCCCGCTGCCGTAGCTGCCTCACTGGAGCTCGGCACAGATACTGACGTTGGGCACTCCCGATGCGGTACAGGTAAGACCACAAGGGCAGTCCTCGGGTGCCGAGCAGACCAGCGCACAGATCATATCCGCTGCCCCCGGATTGAGCGGATAGCAGCCGGGCACCGCGCCCGGGAAGTCCGCCGCGGCGCCGCAGTCGTCGTCGCTGGTGCACGAGTTCGTGCACACCGCGTAGATGGCAGCGCCCTGTAGACACTGGCAGTCGGGGTTGTCGGCGCAGCTGCCGTAGATCCCTTCGGGGAAGCAGGCTGCGTTCGAAGACCCGGTCGTGTCGTCTGCCGCGGTCGATCCGACGTCATCGGACGAGGACCCCGCCGCGCCACTGGTGCTGGCCGAGCCTTCGCTGCTCGCCGTCTCTTCCGTTTGTGGACCGCTGGTCGTGGGCTCGGCGGTCCCGCCATCGGTCGACGAGTCGCCGCCGACCGTCGCTGTGGTCTCGTTGGCGCTGTCACCGTTGCTTGTGTCTCCACCATCGTCGCCCGAGCACGCGAGGGCAAACACAATCGAGAGCAGGGCGGTGCAACGCAGCATCATCTGCCGCTCATACCACGGCGCTGTCAGGGCGCGTGACGCGGCGCGTTCGTAGGTACCAGCCGCAGCCGGCGGCAATAACAACTTCGGCGGTCATCCAGAACCATTGCAGCGTGTCGGGAGATCCGTCGAGTATGAAACCGATCATTCGAGCGACGGCGAACCCGATCATCATCCACATCACGACGTGCGCGATGAGTTGCGCTTTCGTCTGCCAGCGGGAAAAGGCGAGTGCGGCGCCGAGCCCGAGCATGGTGCCGCCCGGCGATGCCCGGAGGTTGATCTTTTCGGGAGCAGTAGTCGCATGGCGGCCGATGAGCGCGCCCGCCTCGGTCGGGTAAAACACCGCGACGCAGGCCACGGCCGTCAAGAGCAGGCCGACCCACAGTCGTGTTGAAGATCGGTTCATGGGCTCGCCACGCAGGATACTGCCTACTTGTGCGCGCGTGGTACCGTCCTCAGCGATGCCGATCTCTGACCGTGCCTCGTTGACGTCACTCGCCTTCCTTTTTGTCGCCTTTGGACACTCAACGGACGGGTCGCTGTCGATGGACGAGATGCGGGCACTCGCGGGGCGGCTCAAGCAGCGTGCCCCGGGCGCCGAACTCGCCGATATTGCCGAACTGATCAAGACGGCGATCGGGGAGTACAAGACGCTCGTATCCATGACCGACAAGCTTGCACGCGCCCAGCAGCACACGGACTCGCTGCGGGCCAACGTCAGCCGGGAAGAGGTGCAGCAAGTGCTTGCCGACCTCCGCGAGATCGCAAACGCTGACGGCAATATATCCGCGGAAGAAGAGCAGTTCATCGCGGGAGTCGCCGCGGTACTCGGGAGCTAGCGGCGGCTTCAGACATGAGCTCGTCCGGCCACGCGGGTGAACCGAGCTAGCCGTCGTTGTACGACGTGTACTCTGCAGCCAGCCCGTCGTGCCGAAAGTCGTCCTACTCAACAAGCCGTTCGATGTGCTGTGCCAGTTCACCGACCAGGAGGGCCGACGGACGCTCGCGGACTTCGTGCCACTGTCC
>JAESSZ010000751.1 GCA_016763875.1 Nannocystaceae bacterium | reverse complement strand
TCCGCGGCGCGCGGCTTGGCGGTGGGCGGAGCGGGCGGGGAACTCAGCGGCACGCCGAGCGCGGCGAGGCGGCACTCCAGCTGGTACGTCAGCGAATCGTCCCCGCCGTAGTCCAGCGCGCCAACCCAGACGCACTCGCCCGGCACACCGTTGCCCTCGACCGCCGTGCGCACGCGTTGCAATGCGTCGCCTTGGAGTTCCGGACTGCCGCACAGCATGTACGTGGCACCGCTGCCGTGACGGAACGACGCCTTGAGCAGGGGTAACATGGTCCGCTCGACGCCGGAGATGACCGTCGCTTCGATGCCATGGCGCTTGAGGTTACCGGCAGCTGCCAACAAGGCGTTGCGGCGCACCGTCGCGCACGCAATGACGACGGACCGCTGGGTAGGACTCGATTGATTCGCTGACTCCACCATCATCACCTCGACTCATTCATGATGCCGATCGCGCGGCGCGGTTCCAACCGTGTACGAAAGTTCGCTGCGAGGTTGTGGTTGCGCTCCGACACCGGCCACGATCACAGACAGTCGGCGCAGATGGACTCAATGTGAGACCTACTCGAGCGACTTCGAGCGCGTGCGCGTTTTTGTTGGTGCCACGGGGCAAATCCAGAAGCGTCGCCACCGGGACTGCATGGTTGAAAAGCCGTGAGGTTGAGCTGGCTTGGTGGTGGCAGCGTCGTGACGGCGGCGAGACGTGGTGGGGGCGACGGACCGGACAAGTCCGACGCGCACGTACCTTCAGAACTCGGTGATGCCGAGGACAACGACGACGAGGCGTCGGCCAACTTCTCGCCCGAACGTGGCCGACAACGCGGTGGTGATGCCTGGAGCATGCGGCCCGACGCGGGAGACGGCGAGATTGCGGACGCGGGTATCGCGTAGCTACGCCCTGGGCGCGTTGCGTTAGAGCAGCCTAGTCGCAGGGGTTCTCGCCCGGTTTGGGCTGCTGCAGCACGTCGATGGCAATGGCCCCGTACTTCTTACCGCCGTCCGGGTCGTAGGTCAGCTTGACCTTGCCCTCGTAGCGCCGATCGAAATACTCGACTTCGAGCAGGTGCGTTCCGTCTTCGAGTTCGATGCTGCCCTGGCGAGAGCGCTTTCCGTGCGTACCCCAGTTGTCGATGACCTGCACACCGTCGACGAAGAGCCGGGATCCGTCATCTGACATCAGGTCGAACGCGAAGTCGGCGGTCTCGTCCACGACAAGGCATGTGGTCCAACGAACGGAGAACTCGTCCTTTGGGATGCCCGCCATTGGCGGCGCACGTCCAAAGTTGAACTCCACTTCGTCGGAGAACTCGATCTTGGACTTCCCTGTGAAGTCCTCCTTGGGGAAGTACTCGCCCTGCCAAGGCGCATCGGGGGCCCCCAACTCTCCCACCAACACGGCGGTCAGCATCGCGAGCAAGCCAATGCCAAGGACGCAAACGCCGATCGAGCCGAGGCCTTCGCGGCGGGCCAGGTGATCCTGGATTCGCGTGCGCATCCATAGCGCGTGGCTGCGAAGCTCAGCAGGCAGCAGCGGCGCGACGGGGGAGCCGTGGTCGCTGAAGATCCAAGACAGGCATCCGCCCTCCACGTGGGCATCGTCTCCGTAGTGCTGACGCAGCCAGCGCTCCGCGAACTTCCGGGTCGCGCCGTCGTCCTCGTCAGCCGGTTCGGTGTCCTCGTTGTGCCTCTTGCCGGCCGCGAGCACGATCAGACCCCACGCGGTACGCACATGGGCCGTGGCGTCGCCTTGGTTTGGCTCGAACTCCGCCAAGATACGCAGCGCGGCCTCGACCTCGCGGTAGGCCTGGCGCCACTGCGCGATCCTGTCTCCTTGTGATCCTGTCTCGCTCATGCCTCTTCGAAGAGTTCCCGATGAAGGTTCGTCACGGCTCGCCCGATATCAGCGTCGTCGATGACCAGGGACATGTTGTTGCTGGACATCCCAAAGCTGTGCATCTGCACGTTGACGTCCGCTTCGGCGATGGCCCGCATCACGCGGGCCCCGATGCCCCTGGCGCCGTGAATGTTTCGCCCCACGACGGCCAAGATCGTCTTGCCCAGCGACAACTCGACTGTGCCGAGCGCCGACAGCTCATCCCTCGCGCGATCCAGCCCCTCGCGGTCATGCGAGGTCACCGAAACGCTGACCTCCGAGGTGGCGACCATGTCGAGCACGACCTGGTGCTCCGACAGAATCGCAAATACCCGCGCAAGGAACCCGACCTGTTCGAACATACGCGGATCGCGAATCGTGAGGATGGTCTGGTCCTCTTTGTACGCGATGGAGGTGACGGGCTCGGACTTTGGCGGCGGGTTGGCCGAGATGACCGTACCCGGGTGATCGGGGCGGTTGGTATTGAGGACGCGTACCGGAATGTCGCTTGCCATCGCGGGGATCAACGTCGCCGGATGCAGCACGCGGCTGCCGAAGTACGCGAGTTCGGCCGCTTCGTCGAAGCGCATGGTGGCTATCGATTTGGCTGAGCCCACCAGGCTGGGATCTGCGGTCATGACCCCGTTGGTGTCACTCCAGATTTGGACCTCTTTTGCTTCGAGCGCGGCCCCGAACAAGCTAGCGGTCAGGTCGCTGCCGTTGCGGCCAAGGGTCGTGATCTCGCCGCGGGTGTTCTTGCCGACAAAACCGGTGATTACCGGGACGATGTCCGCTGGCACTTCCTTCGCAAACGCAATGCGCACGGTCTGCGCATTGCCCTGCACTGGTCGCGCGCGCCCGAAGTTATCGTCGGTGACAAATCCGAGCGTCCACGTGTCGTAGGCGCGGGCGGCCAGGCCCTCGCGTGCGAAGAAGTCGGCGATGACCCGGACGGACATGCGTTCGCCGAAACTCGAAATGTAGTCGAGGCTTCGCGGCGATAGTTCTCGCACCAATCTGATGCCGCGCAGCAGGTCACGGATCTGGCAAAACAGCGGTTCCAGCAACTCGGGGGCGCAGCCCAGTGATGCCGCGATCTCGCGCTGGCGCTCAATGACCGCCTCGTCCGGCTCGTGCCCTGCGGCCGCACTGCGCGCCGCATCGATCAGACCGTCGGTGACGCCCTTGTGGGCCGAACTCACGACCACGGGGCGCAACGTCGCCCGCGATCGCACGATCGCGAGAACTTTCTCGATTTGCTCGCGGTTGGCGACCGAACTCCCGCCGAACTTCATCACGATCACGGTCGCTATCTCTCCAGGCCTAGTAAGGCCGATGATCTATCAGCTTTTATCGCGCACCGGGGCGGGCGGTACGGCTTTCGAACAGCCCCCGCACAACGGTGCGTAGAGCGCCCTGTGGCGGTTTATCCCTGCGGGACGAAGTTGTCGCAGGTGGTCTGAATCGTGGCGATCGTCGAAGCGAACACCGGCCCATAGTCGGGCTCGCAGATGCTGGCTAACACGCCTTGCCCCGCGAACTGTGAGATGAATCCGATGAGATTGGGGCTCGCGCCGCCATTGCAGGTGGTGTCCATCCACGGCACGAAGCCGATCACGACGATCGACTCGACATCTCCCCCCTTTGCGGCGACGACGGCGTCGTACCACCCGGTCGTGTCCGTGTTGGGGTGGGCGTCGTCCATGTCGAAGGTGTACGGGGGGTCGTCTGTCACGAGCACGACCACCAAGATCGCGTCCTCCCGAAGGAAGCCCTCGTTGCAGCCACCGGGCACGGCCCTGGCAGGATCGAGCGCGGCGATCGTCGCTGTCACCGGTTGCTCGATAGGACTGCCCGAGGCACCGACGTGGGCCATGCATGGAAAAACGGACTGCAGATCGTCTTCGTCGGTCGCGTAGCGTAGACCGTCGGCAAAGGGGCCGCAGACCGCGTCGGAAGAGTTGAACCCAGCAGTCTGCGTCACGAGATCGCCGAGCGAGTTACAGCCGGGCTCGTTGCCTGCGTAGTTGTCGCTGGTAATCACACCGACGTGATAGGAGTCGACGTTTTCCAGTGAATCTTCGATACCCGTGATGAAGCCGGGGAAGCTGTTGAGCAGCTGGGTCTGCTGGGCCGACATGCTTCCGGAGTTGTCGACGACAAACAAGAAATCGATGCCTTGGCATCCGAGCGCTTCGTACATGGGCGCGTCGGGCACGGTGCCGAGATCCAGTACGACCGGCGGCACGCTGGGACGGTCGTCTCCTTGGCCTGATGTCGATGTGTCGGCGGCTGCCGTCGTGGTCGTGTCGTCTGACGGTTCGGTCGGCACGGCGCCGTCATCCGAGGTGAGCGCGGCACCATCGGCGGCACCGTCGAGCGCGCCGGTTTGCGCGTCGTGTTGGTCGTCCG
>JAESSZ010000750.1 GCA_016763875.1 Nannocystaceae bacterium | reverse complement strand
GCCTCAGCAGGTAGGGAAGTTCGAGTTCACAAAGCGTTTCACGGACCAGACGCACGTACGGCGACGCCTCGAATCCGTACAGCTCAAGCGGCTCCGCGGGGGACTTCGCGGGTCGGTAGCGCGTGCCGCCGCCAAGGCGAAGTACCGTCGCCAACGACCCAAGCAGGATGGTGACGTCACTCGACAGCCACATCGGAGCGGAGCGATTGCCGTAGCGCTCGTACAAGTACTGGATGATCGCCGAAGACTCGTACATCTCCGTCTGTGTGTTGGGGTCGACCAGGTACGGGAACATCGCGCGCCCGCCCCTGCGCTTGACCTCGACTCGGTACTGCGGGCCCCCCTTGGGGCACGGCAGGATCTTTGCGTCGATGTCGAGCATCGTGACCGCCTCACGCGCCTTGCGACAAAACAGACAGCCCTCGAACTCGTACAACTCGATCGGCTGCTCGGGTCGAGGCCCGGCATGACTCGCCGACAAGCCGAGCCCCAACCGACTGACTGAGGCCGCCCACGATGTGCCAACGTCAATCGCTCGGATACCCACGTGAGAGCTGTACCACGGGTCGTCGGCGCCATAGTCGGCGGGCCGGGCCGTGTGGTGGACGATGGCGGTAAGCTGCGCGGCGACCGTGACCGACGATAAGGCTGAACGACCCAAGACCGGCGCCGAAGACGTGCGCTGGGACCTCGAGGACCTCTACACGGGCATCGACGATCCCGAACTTGATGCGGACCTCGATAAACTGATCGCGCTGGCGGCGGCGTTCAACGAAGCCCATGCGGGCAAGCTCGTCGACACCCTGGGCGAGGCGCTCTCGGCCAAAGCTGAGATGGGCAACCTTGCAACGAACCTGATGCTGTATCTGCATCTTCGCAAGAGCACCAACGCGACGGACCCGAAGATTCAGCAGAAACTCGCGGTTGTCTTCGAGCGCTGGGCAGTCGCCGAAGGTAACCACCTCAATTTCTTCGAGCACGAACTCGTTGGGATCGACGAAGAGACCTACGGACAGGTTCTCAAACGCGATGCAAACGCGAAACGGCACCAGTCGCTCCTGGACCACGACCGGGCCAACCGCCAGTACCTGCTGGAAGAAAACGTCGAGCGGGCGCTGACGCTTCGCAGTCCGTTTGGTTCGTCCGAGTGGAGCGACTATGTCGACGAGGCCGAAGCCGAGCTCCGCTTCGACTTCGACGACCGGCCACATACCCTCCCGGAGATCCTGCACGTCGTTTCCAACGATCAGGACGGGGACCGTCGCGCGGGAGCACTCGAGGCGTTTTCGACCGGTCTGACTCGGCAGGGCTTCGACAAGATCATGGCGCGAACGATCAACGTGACGTTGGGCGCCAAGGGAGTCGAGGACAGTGAGCGTGGCTACGCCGGGCCCATGACCGCGCGGAACATCGGCAACCGCATCGACGATGCGACGGTCGAGGCGCTGCACGTGGCGGTCGAAGAGGTTGGGGCTGAGCAGTGTCGCCGCTACTACGCGTTGGTATCCAAGCACCTGAAACGCTCGCCAATGCGGTGGTCGGACCGCAACGCGCCGATGCCGTTTGCCGACACACGAACGGTGCCTTGGGACGAGTGTGTCGAGACCGTTTTGGCCGCGTATGGTTCGTTCTCGCCGAAACTAGAAGAACTCGTGCGGAAGATGTTCGACCGCAAGTGGGTCGACGCACCGCCCTACGAAGGCAAAACCGGCGGTGCGTACAACTTCTCAGTCTTGCTGCCTAACGGCGAGGCTCGGGCGTACAACTTCCTCAACTATCTCGGTTCGACGCGCGACGTGATGACGGTCGCCCACGAAACCGGACACGGTGCCCACGGCATGCTTGCCGCCGAGGCCCAGGGTGCGCTCATGTTCCGTGCGCCGATGGCTTACGCCGAGACGGCATCGATCTTCGGCGAGATGACGACTTTCAAGTACTTGCTGCAGCGCACGGAGAGTGACGAGCAACGCCTGGCGTTGCTCATGAGCAAGTGCTCCGATCACGTCAATACGGTCGTCAGGCAGATCTCTTTCTCTAACTTCGAGCGCAAGGTTCACGCACAACGCAAACACGGCAAGCTCACCGTCGAGGACTACTCCAAGGCCTGGATGGACGTGACCTACGCGATGTACGGCGCCGAAGGGGACCAGTTTACGTACGCCAACACCGACAACTTGTGGTGTTACGTCAGCCATTTCTTGCGGCCGTTCTACGTCTACGCCTATGCGTTTGGCGAGCTGTTCACGCAGTCGCTGTTCGCCGTGCAAGGGGACTTCGGAGACGACTTCGAAGGCATGTATCTCGACCTGTTGCGGGCGGGGGGCAGCAAGTCCGCGGTGGAGTTGATGGCGCCCTTTGAGCTCGATCCACGCGACCCATCGTTCTGGCGCAAAGGCATCGAGGGCTCGGTCAAGACCTGGCTGGACGAGGCCGAAGCGATCAGTGCCCGCATGGGCATCAGCTAGCGCTTAATACACGGCGACTTGCAGTGTTAAACCTTGTGTTTGCACAACAAGTCGCCGTGTCCTAGTAATGGAAGGCTTGAGCGAGTTCACGCCATGGTCAGCCCTGGCCGGAGGGGCCCTAATCGGGCTAGCCGCGACTGTTTTACGGTTTTATTCCGGTAAAATAGCCGGAATCAGCGGCATCCTGGGCGCTGTGGTTCGCCGTCGCGCGACGTGGCAGTTGGCGTTCTTAGCCGGTCTCGTCGTGGGGGGTCTGGTGATCGTCGCGGTTGCGCCCCAGGCGATGGTGTTCGGGCTCGACCGGTCGGTGCCCACGCTCCTCCTGGCTGGCTTGTTGGTTGGCTATGGGACTCAACTCGGAAGCGGTTGCACCAGCGGTCACGGCGTCTGCGGAATCTCGCATGGCGCCCCGCGCTCGATAGTCGCGACCGTCGTGTTCATCGGCGTCGGCATCGCCACGGTGGCGGTCACTCGGGCCGTCGCCGGGGGTGGTCTGTGAAGTCGGCCATCGTTGCGTTTTGTGCAGGGCTTGTGTTCGCCGTTGGTCTCGGCGTATCGGGTATGACGCTCCCCGCGAAGGTCATCGGTTTTCTCGATATCTTCGGCGACTGGGACCCGAGCCTCGCTTTCGTGATGGCGGGTGC
>JAESSZ010000749.1 GCA_016763875.1 Nannocystaceae bacterium | reverse complement strand
GTGGCCAGGCCGCGGCGTCCGGGTGGGCCGACTCGCGCGAGGGCCTTGACCGCCGCTACACGGACGTCGAGATCCGGGTCCAGTACGGTCTTTTGCAGTGCCGCGATCGCCGGCTCCGCACGAGGTCCGAGTTGTCCGAGTGCCACGGCTGCCGCCTCGCGCTCGTCACGGTCCGACGACGCCAACCTGCGCGCGAGAGAACCGGGGTCGTCGGGGTGGGTGCCACACGCGACGCCCAGCGCAACCAGCAGTGGCGCAACCAGCAGTGGGGCGAACAGACGCATCGCGTTAGAGAAACTGCAGCGCCATGTCGACGCTATCTGCGGGCAGTGTGACCAACTGCGCGGGCAACTCGGGATAAAACGCGCCAACGTTGTCCAACTGCCGGTCCCCGTCGAAGTCGCAGCGAACGCCGACGTAACCCTCGGTCGCGTAGTCGATGGTCGCGGGGACGTCGTCGCGGGTGACCATGTACATGTACGGGAACGCCTCGATCACAAGCGGGATCTCTGCTTCCCACTCCATCGCAATGCCCGTCTCGGGATCGAGTTGGTCATCCAGAAAAATACGAAGCACGCACGGCAACGGCGTTGTCCAGGCCCCGTCGCCGATGTCGATCACGCCGAGCATCAGCACGTCCATGCCGAGGTCCGGCGGGCCGACGGTGGTGTCGGCGCCGTCCGAGGACGAAGCGGCGGTTGATCCCGAGCCAGTCGAGGTACCGACGGCCGCAGTGCCAGCGCTGGGAAACATGCCTGCGCTGTTGGACTCGCCGACGGGGGCCGGTGTGCCCGGCTCTTCCTCCTCGAGCAGCCCGCAGCCCGCGGCAAATCCCGCGACCGCGATCGCTAGCATCACTGTTCGCACACCTCACTATAGGCCCGTCGCCAGGCACTGAGCGAGGCGCATTGCGCGCGACACGTCTCTATGAGTGCTCAGCCATCCAGGCCCAGACCCGCGTGGCCCGATCTGGGTCGCGGTCTGTGAAGTACGCGCGAGCCTGGTCGGCGAGTTTCAAAGCACGCGACTTGTCCGGGGCCGGCAGCTCGACGAGCGCGCGAGCCAAGACGAAACGCGTGTCAGCAGTTTCTTCGTGCGCGTCGTTGGCGAGTGCGATTCGCAGTGCAAGCTCCGCGAGCTTCACGGCCTTTGTTGGTTGCCCCAGCGACACGGTCACGTCGGCGAGTTTGCGGTTGGCCTCCGCGAACTTCGTGCTCTCTTCCCCGTGAACCGCCGCAAGCTCGGGCAGCACCGCGCCAAGTAGATCTTGCGCCCGCGCGAGGTCCTCTGTCCGCGAAATCGTCCAGCCGAGCTGAAATCGCACCGACACCGTGCGGGGATGATCCGAACTGCTCGTCGCGACCGAGATGGCGAGCGCCTCGTCGAGCACGCTGATCGCTTCCTCGTGGCGCTTGAGAGCGTCGAGCACGTAGGCGCGTTGCATGAGTGCACCCACCACCTCCAGACTCTGCTCACCCAGTGCGGCACGCATCACTTCGACCGAGACGTTCGCGTGTTGGAGGGCGCCGTCGAGATCGCCCATCTTCACGAGGGTGATCGAGATGTTCTGATGGGATCCGCCGACCATTGCGTGGATGTCGCCGAACGCATCCGTGCGGATGTCGAGTGCGGCTTGCTGTAGCGCCAGTGCCTCGTCCTCGCGTCCCAGCTGGCTAAGCGCCGACCCGCGATTGTCGAGAATCGTCGCCATGTGCGGGTGGCGGTCCCCGTACGCGGTGCGGATGACCTCCGATGCCATCGCAAACGTTGCCAAGGCTTCTTCGTGTCGGCCACGGGTCAGCATCACGGTGGCCTTTGAGGCGAGTAGCGCCGCGCGCCCTCGATCCTGTTCCGGGCCAGCGTGGTCCAGCGACGCAAGGCCGAGGTTGAAAGCATCGTCGGCGCCGTCCAGCTTGCCGGCCTTGTGTCGTGCGACACCAAGCGCGTGGTACAGCTTTGCGGAAGTCAGCGGGCGTGTGCCCGTGACCTGCTCCAACGCGGCAAGCCCATGCGCGGCCCACCGCTCGGACTCGTCCAAGTTGCGTCCTTGGCTACCAGCGATCCACACCAGCCCCACGGATGCCTTGGCCATCACCTCCGAATGACCTGCGGCGAGCGCAGCAGAAAGAGCGCGATGAAAAGACGTCTCGGCCTGGTCCCGCTGGTTGAGCGCGAGCTGGGCCATCCCCAGGGTGTATAGCCCTTGGGCTTCCCCTCGGCGGTACCCGCTTGCTTGAGAGTCAGCGATCATTGACTCGGCGAGTGCTTTGGCCTTGCGAGTTTTCGCAGCCGACAAAAGCACATTGGCCCGCACGGCCAGCCGATCGACGGCGGTGGCGGCTTCCCGCGCCTCCGGGCTCCGAATCATTTCCACACGCTCGGTCAGAGCCTCAAGGTCGGTACAGACATCAAGGGTGGGTAGGCCCCGGGCGGCGTCGGCGGCGGCTGCAACGGTGTCGGAGTCCGCGGTGACCAGGAGCTCGGTGATGACCTCAAGGCTCCCAAGCCGTCGACTCAGACATCCCATCCTGAGTGCGAGCACGGCCCGCGGCTGCTCTGCGGCGACCTCATCGAGACAGGCCTGGGTTTGCATTGCGGACCAAGCGGTTGCGTACTGATCCAGTGTGGTCTTGGTCGTGTCGAAGACATCCTGCGCGTAGGGGCGCGAGGTGGCCACAAACGCCCGTTCGATCGCTTGCTGGCGGGGCTTGTCCCAGACGCCATCGAGCATTTCGTGGACGCGGTTGCAGTATGAGTCACCACCGGCCTGCTCGACCTGCTGATAGGCCAGGATGCCAAACCCCAACAACACGGTCGGGGCGGCAACTGTGCCCCAGCGACGCCATTGCCGCCACGGGTCGCGCCTCAGGGCGACGAGCAACCCGTGCATCGAGGGGTAGCGATCCTTCGCTTCGATCTGAAGGCCGCGTTGCACCGCGCGGCGAAGCCACCGCGGCACCGCTGCGTCGCGAGGGACGGGACGAATATTCCCTGCCGTGACGTTGTGAACGAGTTCGACGAGTGTGTGGCCTTGGAAGGGTCGCTCGCCATAAAGCGCCTCGTACAAGGTCACACAGAAGCTGAACTGGTCGGTGAGGGCATCGGTCGCCTTGGCGCGCAGTTGCTCTGGCGCCATATATGCGGGCGTGCCAACAAGCGCTCCGGTTTGAGTCAAGGAGGCCTGCAAGAGGGCTTGGCCACTTGGAGACGATCCCACCGAGTCGAAGCGGCCGGTGTTTCCCGCCGCGGGCCTGGCCAGGCCAAAGTCGGTCACCAAGACGCGCCCGTCGGTTCCCATCAAGACGTTGTCGGGTTTGAAGTCGCGGTGAACCAGGCCACCTTCGTGTGCGGACTGCAGCCCTTCACCGGCCGCTCGGAAGACGGTTAGAATCTCGCGCCAGCTGCGGCGCTTTTTCGAGAGCCACTGTCCGAGCGTGCCGCCCTCGATGAACTCCATGGCTAGGAACACCTGTCCCTCGAATGTCCCCACATCGTGCACGGTGATCACGTTGGGATGCGACAGTTTCGCCATCGCCTGAGCTTCACGAATCAGTCGAGCCCGTTGATCGTTTCGGCCCGCGTGTTTCTTGAGCGCGGATCGTAGAACCTTGAGCGCGACTTTTCGGTCGAGTTCAGGATCGTAGGCGGCGTACACGATTCCCATGCCGCCCGCGCCTACGCGGTCGATGACGACGTAACGACCGAGCTTGGCTCCCTGCGGCAGAACCTGTTCGGGAGAATTGCGTGAGTTGCCGAGCGTTGCACCGCTCGGACTGAACGCACCGTCGGTGGCGAGCGTGGCTTGCGAAGGCCGCGAGAGTTCTGGGAACGCTGGCTTGGACCCAGAGTCACGCAGATCGTCCGCGAAGATTCGCGCCATTTCAGCGACGAGTTGCGAGCACGCGCCACATTCATCGATGTGGGCCTCGACGGTTGCGCGCTCCGCCTTGGTCAACTCGCCACGTGCGAAGTCGACGATGACGTTCTCTTCGGGACAGCCCATAGCGGACTTGGCGTCTTCACTGTGCCACGACGGTTGAACGACCCGGGGGTTGCGCGTGAATTCGGCGGCGCAAATGCCGCGCGGGGAGGGCTCGCGCCCTAGTTGCCCGCCGAGGCCATGACAACGGACAGATGCCGGCCGGAAATCCACGACTCTTGGTGGTGAAATACTGTCAGCGTCGGGATGGCGCCGATGATTGCGTGTCCTTCGCCCGGCTCCAGCAGAAACCGTGCGCTGGGCCGAGCGTTCCGTTCGAGGTTGGCTACCGTGGGGTGGATCCAAACAAGCGTGCCACCCGGGGCGAGCACGACGTTGTTCCAGACGTCGCGCTGCAGATAGCTGCAGCAGGTGACCAGATCCCAGGGGCCAGTCGGGACGGGCTGCGACTCCAGGTCGATGCGGTGGGTCTCGAGGCTGACGCCGTTGCGTTGCGCGCGCTCGGTCGCAAGTTTCAGTGCGACATCGGAGACGTCGATGAGCGTGACCGTGAGGCCGCGCTGTGCAAGCCAGACGGCTTCAGATCCTGCGCCTCCTGCGATGTCGAGCGCCCGTCCGCGAGTCGGCAGCTGGTCTGCAAGTTTTAGGAGGACGGCGGACGGTAGATCGTCGTCGTGGCTGCCGGCTTTGTACTTCGCGTTCCAGCGCGTGCGGTCGCGATCGAGCATCGGTGATCTTCCTGAGAGTAACGCAGGCAGTCCGCGAGGGTGCGCCAATGACTCGGCGCAGGAGGGAGTCACCAAATCGTGCTTCCGTACACCATCTTCTCGAACTCGAGGCCTTCCTCGCTCGGGTGCTGTTCGATGCCGTCCTGGTCATCGCACCAGTGAACGAGCTCGTGTAGCAGCGTCACGCCGATCACGTAGACCTTCCCGTTCCGAGCCTGGCGCAACCCCTTGCCCGCTTCGAACTCCTCGACTCGTTTGCGGCTGATGCGAATCTCATTGGAACCGATCCGTGGGGTGAACTCGCCGTAGCGGTCGCCCTTGAGATCACGCACCTTCACAGTCGGTTGTTGCCCCCATTTTAGCGCGTTGCGAAGGCGTTTTCGGTCAAACTGGCCCATCTTCTCGAGTGCGTAGGCGATGCTCTTTTCCAAGTACGCATACGGGAGCTTTCGGCTCATGTACTCAGCCAGGTCTTCGTATTTCCGTGCATCCGGAGGGTAGAGCCACATCAGTAGACCTAACGCACGGGTCCGTCGCGGGTCGCACGAGGTGGAAAAAAATTCCCATCACGGCAGTCGCAAGGGGCCTGATTGGTGACGCAGCACTCAACCAGCCGAACTCGTGTCGTTGGGGAGGCTCGCACGAATGGCTTGGGCCCAGTCGTCGAGGCGCGCGATGGTAGACTCCAGTGGCTCGGATCGCCGTTGGATTCGGCGCATCGGCGAAAGAAACATGCAACGTGGCGCGGCCCCGGTCGACATGCTCGACGTGAACGGGGTCGAGGCTTGGAAGAAGGCGGAGCGCCGCTATATCGAAGTCGTGCGTGCCGGATCAGAGGTCGATCGCTGGGATGCGATCGACCTCGCGTTGCTGCGTTGGGCTCGAACGCCGCAAACGGGTCACAGAGGCGGTTACGACCAAATTTCAGGGCTCACCCGTCGACGAAGGCCGGTGTTAGTTGTTGCGCCGCCGTGACGAGCACGCCACACGACGCACTCTTCAAGAGCACGTTTGAGCAGCCCGAACACGCCGCGGCCGAGTTGCGTCACATGCTACCGGGGAAGATTTCGTCGGCGATTCGGTGGTCGACGTTGGCCCTCGAACCCGGGAGTTTTGTCGACGCCGAGCTAGCCGACTACCACAGCGACCTGCTTTTCTCCGCCGAGGTCGAGGTCTGCGAAGAGCGGGTACTCGTGTACTTGCTGCTTGAGCACCAGTCTACGAACGACCCGATGATGGCCTTTCGTCTGCTGACGTACATGAACCGCATTTGGGATCGCTATCGTCACGCGCACCCTGGCGAGTACTTGCCCTTGGTTGTTCCTGCGCTACTGGCTCAGGTCCCCGGCGGATGGTCGTCCCCCACCCGGTTCGCGGACTTGTTCGCGCCTGGCGTTCGGGAGTTGGCCAAGGACGTCCTGCCCGACTTCACTTACGTCGTCGACGACTTGTACGGGACTACCGACGGTGAACTACGCAAGCGCCCGCTGGCCGACCAGGCGAAGGTCGCGCTTTGGCTCATGCGCGACGCGCGGGATGCAGCGGCGTTGCTCCGTCGTTTGGCAGACTGGACGGCGCAACTTGAGGCGGTGGCCCTCGACCCCCGCGGGGAGGACGCGATGTTGCGTCTACTTCGCTACATCGCGGCCGTTTCGGACGATCTGCATCTGGGTCAGTTTCGTGCCAGTCTCAAGGGACTGGCCCCTGCCACTGAGAGACTCACCATGACCATCGAAGAGCAGCTATCCGCAGCCGGCATTGCCAAAGGGCGTATCGTGGGCCGCGCCGAAGGTCTTGCGGAGGGCACGGCCAAGGCCTCAGCCAAGGCCAAGGCCTCTGTTCTGCTCGTTCTAGGTGCCCGTGGGCTTCATGTGGGCGAAGCAGACCTGCAGCGAATCGAAGCTTGTGTCGACGCCGATCAGCTCGACCACTGGCTGCGGCTCGCGGCTACCGTCGCTGCGGTCCAAGACATCTTCGAGGGCTAGAAAGCCGCGTCGCTACGCCCGCCTGGGCGTGTGGGGCAAGAGACTCCAGGTCTCACCCTCCAGCTCGACAGCCTTCGCAACCGATCTGAGGAGAGGATGCATGCGATCCTTAGCAGCCGAGACTCGGTTCGTCGGCCTTCGATCGCGAGCGCCGCAACGATGCTCAGGCCGAGCCCGAGCCCGACCGCCAGGCCGACAGCGATCCGGGTGAGGTTGCCACTCGATGGGGTCGACCGCATGAACGTCTCGTCTCGGTTACCGTCATCATTTGGACTTCGGGATGGACCGACGAACCTTGTATCTTCGGCGCCGACCAAACAGCAGCACACACAGGCCAACCGAGAACGCGGTGGACGCTGGCGTTGTCGAACCTGCCGAACAGCCCCCGTTTCCGCCGCTGCAACCCGGGAAACCCTGGAGCGGGCGAACCAACATGCCAGACTCCAACGCGCCGCGATGCGCGTATTCGGGCGGGGCCGCAAACGACTCGTTGCTAACCATCGTGCCTTCGAAATACAAAGGGTAGGGGGTGTGCACTGGCGTGATGCCACTAGGCTGCAGTTGAGACGGGCACACGCCAGCCTCGATATGAAGGTGCGGGGCAGACGAACTGCCAGAGTTGCCAACCCGGCCGATCACCTCCCCCGCCG
>JAESSZ010000748.1 GCA_016763875.1 Nannocystaceae bacterium | reverse complement strand
TGCGCGGATCGATCGCCCGCCATAGTCGCGCGTGATGCAGGGCTAACGGGCCGTTGCCGGAACGCACCGCCAGTGTGAAGCGGTAGCGGAGCGGGGCCGGGTCCTCGGGAGCAGCGATGGCGCGCTTGCCCGCGACCGCGTCCGCGTGCTGTGGTGCAACGTCGAGTAGCGCGTTGACTAGCAAGGACCAAGGCAGAGGACTGGTGGGGGCTACGGCCGCGAGCATTGCCGGGCGCGGATAGTGCCGAAGCACGTAGAGGACAAGGTCCTCGCTGGGAGGGTCGTGCAGCTGCGCTAGGGCGTTGACCATCGAGGCGTTGCTACGCGCGGCCGTCGACAACTCTCGCTCTGCAGCCGCGCGGAGAAACCATGGGTCGACGGTGCCCGGTCGACGGTCGACGGCGAGTTCCGCCCAATGGAGCGTGGTCGACCAGTCGCGAGTTCTTGCCGCGCGCCGGGCGATCAGCCCATAGAGATGTCCGTCCAGTGGGCGCTTTGCGAGCAATGGGATCCCGTCCTTGTCTCCGGTTCGCACGGCCTCGTTGTGGGCTTGTCGCCTCGCGTAGCTGTGCGGCAGTCCCCACACGCCAAGCGCGGTCGCGAGCAGGAGCACGGCGGTGCCGACCCATCGCGATTTTGCGGCGTTCCACCGCCACCGCGGTGGTGGGGACAGACCGCCACTAAGCGCGACCGCGGGCGCAGCGACCCCGAGCAGTTCCAGCGAAAAATCGGCCGTATTTTGCACGGCCACGGCAAGCATTCCCAGCAATACAATGCGTCGAGCTGTCGCATCGGCTCGCCCGCCCGCGCGGACAAAAGCGTTGAGCCACCATGCCGCGAGCCCGAGAAGGATGGTACCGCCGCAAAGCCATCCCCATTCGATGACCATCGCTGCGGGCATCGACTCTACGTGGGTGTACAGGACGTGATTGGGAGCGGAGTCTATCGCCCCAAAGAGATCGACGAATGCGCCCCGGCCGATTCCCAACGGTCCCGCGATCTCCAGAAGGTCCAACCCTTCGTCCGCCAGGCGTAGTTTTGTGTCCGCCGAGCTACCCGGAGTCGTGACATCGCCGAGCGTCATGAGCTCGCGCCAGGCGCCGTGTTTTGCGACGAGTAGAGTCAGGCCGACAAAACCAACTGCGATGAGTGTGCGCAGCGGAGACATGCGCCGTGCTCGCTTCCGTTGAGAGCGACGCTGAGGACGCTGCTGGCGTAGACCCATCCATGCGGCAATGGGACCCAGCACGATCAACGTCAGCATTGCGCCGCGAGAAAGCGAGAGCACCAGTGCGGGGAGCTGGATCGTCAGAGCGGCCATCGCCGCGAGGAAGCGGTCGCCGTAGCGGTCGACCTTGGACGGGTCGCGAGTTCGCAAGCCCATCAGATGCTGATCCACCGCGAGTCCTCCGGCCGCGAAGAGTCCCAGCAGTAGCAGGCTGGATTGGTGGTTTGGGTTGACGAACGTGCCCAGCAGCGCAGGAATGCCCGACAAGTCGATGTCGCGTGCCCCGTACACCCCGTAGATGAGATCGACGCCAGCGGCTTCTTGGGCGAAGCCGATGAACCCCACCGCCGCGCCCGTGGCGGCGACGACTGCTGCCGCGACCCTCCACGAAAACTGGGCGGCCGCGACGAAGAGAACGGTGAGCGCGAGCAGTCGAGCGGCTTCGAGGGCCGTGTCGCCAGGGACGATGGACATGCCCGGCCACGGGGTGATCCCCGTTCCGGCGAGCGCCGCATCGACCTGCGTGGCGAGGCCGGCGCCGAGCATCGTTCGTAGTCCGGGTACTGGTGCCCATTGCAGCAGTGTCGCGGCGGCGGCGAGGCCCCCGATTGCCACCGCCCACGGAACGTACAGCGGGTGCTTGCTGCGCGTGCATAGCCGCTGCCACAACACCAGCAGGACGATCGCAAAGGCGGGGATCACCGCGGGCAAGACCCCTCCGATCCAAAGTGCTGGGCCCCCGACCGCGATGCACATCAGCACGCGTGACCACGGACGCTTCGGTGCGTCGTCGCGGTCCGCGACGGTTTGCGTCGGTTCGCCGTCCAGCTCGTCGAGCTCGTCTGGGTGCGGCATTGGGGGCTACACAGACTCGGTCTGCGTCTCGGGCGCGCGGTACGTGTAGTACTCGGTGGAGTAGCCGTAGCGCTCCTGGCGGGCATCGACCTCATTGAGCACAACACCGACCAGGTTGGTGTCGCCGCGCGCTAGCAAGGCTATCGCGCGCTGGAGTTCACTGCGTGTGGTCGAGTCGCAACGTCCCACGAGCACGACCCCGTCGACGTGTCGGGCGAGCAGCAGTGGATCGGTGACCGGGAGCACGGGCGGACAGTCGATGATGATGAGGTCCGCGTGGTTTTGCAGTTCCGTGAGGAGGCGCCGGAAGTCCGGGGTGTCGATGAGTTCCGCAGGGTTGTCTGGGATCGCGCCGCACGGGAGCACCGAGAGATTGCTGGGTGCGTCGTCCGGCGCCTGGAGCAGGGCCTCTTCCAGGGTGCAGCGATTACGCAACAGCGACGCCAGCCCATTGTCACCGAGGTCGAGGGCTTCGGGAAAGATCTGGTGGATTCGGGGGCGCCGCATGTCGGCGTCAACGAGGATGACCTTCTTGTTGGCCTGGCAAAAGGAGAGCGCCAGGTTCATCGCGGTCGAGCTTTTGCCCTCGGATGAACTGGGCGAGGTGATCATGATGGTGTTGAGTTTTTCTCCGCCAGCGGCGAAGGCGAGCGAGGTCCGGACTCCGCGGCAGCGCTCCGCCATGAGCGACTGCGGGAAAAGATGGGCGTAGAGATCCCGCTGTCGTCGCTGCGCTCGTGTATTGCCGACGCCCAGTCGCACGTCGGCGGGCAGCTGCGGCAGCTGCCCCAACACCGGGAGGCCAAACCTGGCCAAGGCACGCTCGAGATCGATGAGTCCTCGAATTCGCTGGTCGCGGAAGTCGATACTCACGGCGAGCAGCGAGCCAAGGCCCAGTCCGGCGACCAGCCCCAGCGATAGCAGGAGCAGTTTCTGCGGAAACACGGGGGCACCAGGAACCGGTGCCCGGTCCAAGATCTCGATGCCCTGAGCTTCGACCCGGTTCGTGATGGCGATCTCCGTATCGCGACGGGCGATCAGCAGGTAGTCCTCGGCTGCCGCCGTTGCCTCGCGCTCGAGTTCACGGTACCCGCGTTCGAGTTCGGTCACACGCAGCGCTTCGCGTTCTTCGCGGCCCAGTGAGCGGTTGAGGTCGCGCTCGTTGGACTGAGCGACGATCAGCCTTGCCTCCAGTGACTCGATGAGGTCGCCGCTCTCGCGCTTGAGCTTGTTGTCGATAAGAGCGAGGCGCCGCGTGGCTTTGCGATGCTCCTCGTGTTTTGGGCCGTACTTGACGTCCGTCTCTTCGTAGGCGCGCTCGGCTTCAAGCCGCTCCTGTCGCATGGACTCGAACAGTCGTCGGTCGCTCTCCGAGAGCAGGTTCGAGGCGGCATGATTGCCGGCTTTATGGAGCCGCGTGGCCTGCGTGAGCATGTTCTTGAGACGGATGCGCTCGGCCTCACTCTTTTTGGACGCGCTAGACAGCGTGAGGATGTCCTGCGTCGCGTGGCGCTGCAGTTGATCGATCGAGGTGATCCGGTGCGAGGTTTTGAAGTCTTCGAGTGACTTCTCAGCTTCCTGCACACGAGCTAGCGCGGAGATTTTCTCCAGTGCGATGTCGTCCTGCGCGTCTGAGCCGAGGCGGGTTCGACTCGTGCGTACGTGCATCATGTAGGCGTCCGCTACCGCGTTGGCGATGTCAGCCGCGGTCTGGGCGTCCGGGTACTCCGCCGAGATCTCCACGACCCGAGAGTTACGGATCTCAGCCACGAACACGAGGCTGCGCAGCTGCTCGATCGGATCGATGGCCGCGGCACGGGCCATCCGCTCGGGCTCTGATTGGATGTCCTCGATGCCTAAGAAGGCAGGGTCGGTGGCAAGCCCCAGGTCCGCGAGCGCCTTCTGGGCGACGGCACGACTGCGCATGATCTGCCGTTGTGTCTCGTAATACTCGCGATAGCCGACCAACCGCGCCGCCGAGTCTTCTGACACGCCCTTGACCTTGTCGAGGACCTGCGGCCCGGACATGTGCAGCAGAACCGTCGCGCTGGCCTTCCATCGCGGGGGCAGCATCGTGATCGTCAATGCTGCCGCGGCGACGCACAACACGGTGGTGACCGCCACGACGAGCCAGCGCCGCTGCAAGATCCCCAGGATGCGCATGACCTGCGCGAGCACGTCCGCGTGCGCGGGTTCATCTTCAGCTCTGAACTCGGACCGCGAGTCACGCTGTGCGTCGGCCCGACGGTGGGGCGTTTTTGGAGATGCGCTCATGGACGGGAGTCGAACGACCGGGTTCAATTTAGAGGTGAAGGCCCTAGGCTCCAAGGATCGGACACACTAAGGATCGGACACACTAAGGATCGGACACACTCCCAGCCTCGCAATGGCCGTACTGTGCCTGGACCGTCAAAAACCCCATACTGGGGCCACTACGGGCCGCAAACTTGTGCCCGAGACTGCTGGTTCGCTAACCCCCAATAAAGCGATTGAAATGGGGGCCGCTGTACCCTATGGTGCCCGGACCGCATGGCTGACTTCAGAAAAACACCGGTTCTCGTCGCCAGTTCGCTCGTGGCGCTCGCTTTTTCGGGGTGTGGCGACCTCGATTCCGATTCGTTGCCCAACGAACCAGCTGAGGTCGAGAAAGACGACGAGGCCGATGCGCCAATGACGCAACTGCGTGGCGCGCTGCTCGACGTCGACGGCGCACCGGTTGCCAACGCCGAAGTGCGGCTTGCGGTCGGTTCGGTCCCCGTCACGGAACCGGTCATGACGGATGCCGAGGGCAACTACACGCTGGCGTTTCCCACCGCAGAAGCGAAGTGGGCCTGGTCGCGTGGCCAAGAGGTCACCGTCCTTTTCAATACCCCGAAGCGGGACGAAGGCGCGCCAGGAGCCGAGGGCGACCTCATCCACCTGCTGCCTGCAACGCTGGATGAACTCGTCGACGCGGAGCTAGTCGTGGAGAACGCGGAGCTTGAGGCCGACACCGCCTACGTGCCTCGCCAAGGCCAGGGTTTCAAGATCACCGACGACC
>JAESSZ010000747.1 GCA_016763875.1 Nannocystaceae bacterium | reverse complement strand
CGGCCTCAATTGGCGGAAACTGGACCACATGGGTGCCTTCGCCCTGCGGAGACCGGCCCACGATACAGGTGATATGGGCGCTGTCGGGCGGTGCGATGCAGCCCAGGACGAGATGTTGGATCCAGGTTCCGATCTTCGTCTTGGGCGCCACGCGCGAGTACTGGTGGAGGATCATTCCCGCCGCCCAGCGCCGTGGCAGCCGACCCACGATCCGTGTGCCATCGACCACCAGATCCACGGGCAGTGGCTCTCGCACCTCGCCTTGCCTCACTGCGGTGACGATCGCGGCAATGGGATCGGCGGCGGCGCGTAACTCGTCCCATCGCACCGCGCCAGGGGTTCCCAGCGGGAGCTGACCTGCCGCCCGCAACAGTTCACGCGAACGCTCCCCGTCGATCCCCGCCAGGCGATGGGCCAAGATGGCGTCGCCGGCCCGCCAACTTTCCAGCGCGTCGAGCTCGATCGGTTCCCGGTCGGCGTGCTGTCGCGGCTCGTCGCGCAGATACAGCGCCAGGCGTTGTTTGAGCAGCTGCTCGGCCGGTCGCTGAAAAAATCGAATCAACTGCGGGAGGCCGACCTCTCGGGGACCCGGCTCGGCGGGCAGCGGCCCTGTCAGTAGCGGGACCGAAGACCCCGCCTTGCGTCCGGTGGCCACGGCCATGGCGCCTTGCAGGTAGGGCTCCGCGTAGGAGAAGAGGCGTGCGTCGTCCGACGCGCCAAAGTACTGCGGCGAAAACGGCTGCATCGGGTGGCGGAGCACGATGCGTGCTTCGACGGCGGCGCCACGCACATCGAGATGCACCTGCAGCGGGTCCGCGTCCGCGTGCTGCGGGTCGGTGTGGTGCTGGTCGGTGTGGTGCTGGGGAACAACAAAGGACTCACGGAGTACGTCCAGTAGCTCCGCGAGGGCGACCGAGGGGGGCCGTGAGGCATTGTCGATGATGCTCTGACCGACGTAGGTCAGGATCACGCGGTCACGCGCCATCAGCAGTGACTCCAAGAACAGGTAGCGGTCCTCTGAGCGTCGCGAGCGGTCGCCGGGTCGGGAGCGCTGTCCGATGAGGTCGAAGCCCACGCGCCTGGTCGGTCGCGGAAAGGCGCCGTCGGACATGCCCAGCAGACACACCGTGGAGAACGGCAGACTACGCATCGGCAGCATCGCGCAGAAGGTGACCCCGCCGCTCAAAAATCCGCGTGAGGCGTGGTCGTCGGCGAGCTGTGACTCGACGTGTCCGCGCACGCTTTCGCCGTCGACCGTGCCCGTGAAGTCTACGGCCGCAGCGTCAGCGACCGCCGCATCGATGGCTCGGCGTAAGCGCTGGTGGTCGTACGCGGCCTCACCCTCGGCGTCGATGAGGGTGTCGAGCAGACTCGAAAGGTCGGTCCGCCAAGCCTGTGGGGTTCGCGGCGCGGCCAGGCGCAGGACGCGGTCGAACAGCTCGTCACAAAGTCGCGCCAGCTTGCCCAGGACCGCGGTCTGACTGCCCTCGACCTCGTCGTAGGGCAGCACGCCCGCAAACGTGTCGCGGTCGTGACCGCGCATCGCAAATCCCAGCAACAGGCGCTGCAGTCCAAATCGCCAGGTGTTCTCCTCGTAGCGTGGCTGTCCGTGGCTCGCGCGATGACGACCGTCGATACCCCACCGGATTCCGGTCTCAGTGACCCATTGGCTTATCCGATCCACATCGTCCGGCGATAGATCGAAGCGTGCCTGCACCGCAGAAAGCGCGAGCAGATCAAGGACCTCGGATGCAGTGACGCGGCCGCCCACCATCTCGAGGATCCGGTGGAAGGCCTCCACCACCGGGCTCTCGCTGCGTGCCGTTGTGTCGGCGACGCAGTACGGCACCCAGCCGGGATCGCTGCGCTCTCGTTCGAACACGGCCTCGACCAACGGGGCGTAGGTCTCGACGTCTGTCATGAGGACCACGACGTTGTGGGGGGCTGGCGCGTTGGGTCCCGACAGCAGTGCGAGCAGCTGATCGTGCAGCACCTCGACCTCGCGCATCGGCGAGTGACAGGCGTGGATCGTGATCGAGTCGTCGCTGGGCTGCAGCACGACCGGCGGAAACTCCGGTGTGCCACGGCGGCGCATGTACAGCACGTCGGTCTGCAGCTGGGCTAGCGCGTGGTTGGCGATCGGCTCAACGTACAGATCTGCGGGGTTCTCCTCGTAGTTGACCTCGCCCTCGAGCACGCGCTGAAAGTCGCGGCCCACCGCGCCGAACGACGCCAACAGCGGGTTGCCATCGGACTCGCTGCTGTACAGAAGATCTTGCGGTGCATTCGCCTCTCGCCGGGCAGCCCGCAGCGTCTCGCGGTGCGAGCGGATCTCCGCCCAGTACTCGCGCGACGGCGAGGCCAGAAGCAGGTGGACTTCGAGGTGACGTGAGAGGCGGTCGAGCAGCTGCAAGAGCAGCGGAGGGAGCGTGGAGATCCCGAAGATGCAAACCCGGGAGCCAAATGTCGCGTGCAGCGGATCGCGTGCGCGCGGGCCGACCAGCGCGTTGGACAACTTGACCGACAAGGTGGCGAGATTGGTCTCGCCGAGTCGCGCGGTCAGGGCTCGCCACAGGTCGGCTTGCCAATCCCCCTCGGCACCTTGTTGCCAGCCAAGCACAACGTCGGGGCGGAACACGAGGTACTGGTCGAACACGTCTGCGATCTGTTCGGCCAGTCCGTGCACCGCGTGCGGGCGTGGGTCGTGGGACAGGTAGCGCGTCAGCGGCTGGTATCGGGGGTCGTCCAGCTTGCCCGGGAGCTCGGCCTCGATAGCCCACGACAATCGCGAGCGCGACCACGCCCCGGCTTGCTCGGCGAGTTTCGGCCCGAGTACCGCGGCCATCGCGTCCTCTATAAAACGGCGAGGAAACGGGAAGTGTGGGCGCGACCATCCGCCGAAGTTCTCGGCGAGGCGTTGGGTGAGCCACACCGCCATCGCCCGGCTGTGCACGACGATTGGCTCCGGAACAAAGGGACCGGCGGCGGGCTCGGCGATGATGTCGACCAGCGTCGACAGCAACGCTTCGACACGATTGCTGCGGTGGACCTTCATGTGGGGGGCGAGTACTCGATCGCGTTGTGCCCGCGTCTGCACGGGGGCAGGACGCGGGCACTCGATTCAGCTGAGCTGGTCTTCGTGGGGCCTTAGTGCCGCCCTGGTGGCGGTCTAGTCGCCCTTGATCTCACCACGGGCAAAGATCGACGCCACATACGTCAGCACGTCGGTGGCTGAGATCTCGTCGTACCCGTAGTTGCGGATCAGTCGTTGCTTCACGACATCGATCTTCGCTTGCGCTTCCTTGTCGACCACGCTGGACACCAGGCTGGTGAGCTTGATGCTGTCTTTTTGGTCCTCGAACAGCTTGAGTTCGAGCGCCTTGTACAGCCGCTCGTTGGTGCGGAAGTCGAACTGCTTGCCCTCGATGGCGAGCGCGCCGATGTAGTTCATGATCTCGCGCCGAAAGTCGTCCTTGCGGCCCTCGGGGATGTCGATCTTGTTCTCGATCGACCGCATCAACCGCTCGTCCGGCTCCTCGTCCTGGCCGGTGTACGGATTTTTGACCTTCTCGCGTTGCGTATGCGCTTTGACGTTGTCGATGTAGTTGCCGCACAGGCGCGAGATGGCTTCGTCGTCGGCACTGATCGCACGCTGGACCTCGTTCTTCACGATGTCCTCGTACTCTTGCTTGACCACCGCGAGCAGCTCGCCGTAGCGCTTGCGCTCGTCTTCGTTGGTGATGAGGCTGTGGTTGCGCAGCCCGGACTCGAGCTCGTTCATCACCATGAACGGGTTGATCGACATCTGGCCGCGCTCAGACACCAGGCAGTTGGCGATCTTGTCCTGGACGTAACGCGGGCTGATGCCGTCCATGCCCTCGCGGTCCGCCTCTTTGCGCAGCTCCTTGACGGTGTCCTGGGTGAAACCAGGCAGCGTTTTGCCGTCGTAGAGTTTGAGCTTCTGGAGGACTGAGATCTGATGGCGCTTGGGCTCTTCCAGGCGCGTCAAAATGGCCCACATCGATGCCATCTCCAGCGTGTGCGGGGCGATGAACCGTCCACGCACGCGCTTGGGGTTGTAGTCCTTGGCGTAGATCTTCCGCTCTTCGCTGAGTTTGGTGATGTACGGAATGTCGATCTTCACCGTACGGTCACGCAGCGCCTCCATGAACCGGTTTTCCAGCAGACGCTGGTACTCGGCCTCGTTGGTGTGGCCGATGATGACCTCGTCGATGTCGGTCTGCGCGAACTTCTTCGGCTTGATCTTCTGCTCCTGCGTGGCGCCCAGCAGGTCGTACAAGAAGGCGACGTCGAGTTTCAAGATCTCGACGAACTCAATGATGCCGCGGTTGGCGACGTTGAACTCACCGTCGAAGTTGAATGCGCGCGGGTCGGAGTCGCTGCCGTACTCGGCGATGAGACGGTAGTTGATCTCACCGGTGAGCTCGGTGGAGTCCTGGTTCTTCTCGTCTTTAGGCTGGAAGGTTCCGATCCCGCAACGGTCTTGTTCGCTGATGAGCAAACGACGCACGCGGATGTAGCCGACGACCTTGGACCAGTCACCCTTATGGTGCTCAAGCAACTCGGCGAAGATCTGACGGCACGCGGGGTTGAGGTCGCCGCGGACCCAGGGTGTGAACCCGTCCTTTTCGAGGCCGAGGTCGGCGATCGCCTTGTCACGCCACTCCGACGGAATGAGCTTGAGTGGCTCTTCGTTCATCGGCGAGGGGAACACCTCCTGGCCGGCCGTCAGGTGCCGAAGCTCCTTGGGGAGCACCCATTCGTAGGTGAACAGCGCGCCTTCGGGCGACTCGCTGTACTCCTCGAGTCCTTTCTTGAGCAGGCGCGTGAGTGTGGACTTGGCCGAGCCGACCGGGCCGTGCAGCAGGAGGATTCGCTTCTCCGTACCGTACCGCAGGGCGGCGGCCTTGAGCACGTTGACCAGCCGCATCACCGGGATGTCGAGCCCGAAGACCGCGTCGCGTCCACCGTTGCCCTCGTCGTCGAAGAACCGGTAGTGGACGATCTTCTTTTTGTTGTCGACGTACTCCTCGGTGCCGTGCGACATGATCATGTCGTAGACCCGCTCGTGGGCGGTTCGGGCGATCCTTGGGTTCTCGCGGACCAACTCAAGATACTCCTCGAAGGTTCCTACCCAGTGGAGGTCCTTGTAGTTCTTTGTGTCCTGGAGCGCGGCGATGCGGTCGACAAGCTTGGCCATAGAGCGTCCTTAGCGAGCCCGCGGACAGTGGGGAGTCCACTGGCGGGCGCTGAGAATGCTACATCGAACCGCGCGTGTTTGTCCCTGGAACGCGGACGCGGGGCAGGGGCGTCAGCCTGGGACGGCAGGGGACACTGTATGTCCGCCTTTGAAACTGAGGCGCGGCGCCGCGCCCGGCCGCGCGTGCAAGCGCAAGCGGTGCTACGATTGCCATCTAGCGCCCCTGTCGGGCCATGGGCGGGCATCGACCAGCGTGATCTCCAGAATCGACAAGGACCACAGCCGTTTCCGCGAGATCGTCCGCGGGCGCATTCGTAAGAACCTCCGCAAGTACATCTCGCGGGGCGACATGATGGGCCGTAAAGGGAAGGACACCATCACCATCCCGATGCCCCAAATCGATATCCCGCGGTTT
>JAESSZ010000746.1 GCA_016763875.1 Nannocystaceae bacterium | reverse complement strand
TTGGCGGACCTTGCGACCACCGACCCCTTCCTGCTCCTGTTGGGCGGCAACCCCCTTGACCAAAATGCGTGCTGTACGGAGATCCCCGCGCACGTGGCCAGCTCGATAAACGTCACGTTCAACTTCGCGTGCGATCTCTACCCGGGTTGCCCCTGATTTGAGCGGGTTCACTTTCTACGGCTGGAACCCTTCTTCGAGCAGACCCCGCTCGGGCTCATCGAACACCGCGACGTCATCAGGGTTGTCCAGCGGCACGACCTCGCCCCCGCAGCCGTACGCGAACTGCCCGCGCTCAGCACTGCCGCTATGCTCTGCGGGTGCGCTACGGGCCGGTCCTCACGTTCTCACTTGCGATTGCATTGAGCTGCAATGGATCCAAGAGCACCTACGATGACCGCCCATCCCCAGCTGAAGCACCGCGGTCCTTTCCGGTCTCCGTCCCCGGTCGGGCTGCCGAACCGCTCGTGCTCTACACGCCAGACGCCCTGCCGCCTCCCGGGCCCACCACGGCGGAAGTGACGGGCCTCGCCCTCGCGGGCTCCGAGGTCTATTTCGTCGACAGTGTCGAGGGGGTCCTCCGCGCGAGCTTGCAGGACGGTTCCGCCGTGGGCCTGACCGGACTCGACCGACCTCTTGCGCTCCCGACGGTCGCTGCCAAACACTTGTACCTCGTCGGAGACAACGACCTCGTCTCAGTACCCAGACGCGCAGGCCCGCTCTCAGTCATCCGCGATCGGCTGGCTAACCCGCGCGGCCTCGCCATCCAGGCTGGATACGCCTATGTGACAACGGGGCAATGGCTGGGGCGTGGACCCGGTGGACCCGACGGGAAGATCGTTCGCATCGCACTGTCCGACGGTGCGCGAACCGACCTCGCGACCGGGCTGCCTGGCCCAATCTCGGTTGCTGTTGATGACGACCATGCCTACTGGACCTGCCAAGGGGCGGTGATGCGTGCTCCGATCGCTGGCGGCAGACCCGAAACGTTGGCGAGCTTCGACGATAAGTACCCGTGGCACATCGCACTGGACGACGAGTACGTCTACACAATGGTGGAGACCGGGGTTGGCGTGGATCTGTATCGCCTGCGAAAAAACGACGGCACATCGCTACGGCTGGCCCACATGAAAACAATGCCAGCGAGCGTTGCGGTCGCGGACGGTGCCATCCACTTTGTCGCGGAGTCCGACCAACGCAACGTGGGCACGCTGTGGCGCCTCGAGGTGCGAACCGCCCGCCTCATCACGGTTGCCACCGGGCTTGCAGCGTCGTGTTGTGTCGCTGCGGACGACGAGCACCTCGCATGGACTGCCGGCCGAGACGTTTTCTGGATGAAACACGCAGAACGCGAGGTGCACCGCGTACTCGCGAGATGACACCAGCGGTGCTTCGACCACAAATCGCGACGTGGATCGCGCGCCTAAAATGGGCACTCACCGGGCTGAGGCGGTACGGACTCTAGGCCAGCGGCGAAGTCCGGGGTCGTCTCATGCTCGGTAAGACCATCCGCGACCGATCCGCGAAATGTTCGATAGCCAAACCCCGACGTGTTCATGTGCGCGCGCACGGTCACGATATCGTCCGCGCCGACGACCACTGGCCCGCCGGAGCGGACGAACGGTTGCTCGAACATCGGGGGGACGTGGCTGTGGGTCAAGATCCTTCGGAAGATGAGGCCACCGTCTTCGTCGACGACTTCCCACCAGTTAGCGTAGCGCTCACACCCGGAGTCTGGGCTGAACACACCGACGCTGAACGTGTAGTCGCCGGGAGTTCCAGACACCTCGACAGAGATGACTGACGCGTAGATCTTCTCGTACTCGTCGAGCTGCGCGCCCGTAGAGTCATCACTGCTACCGCCGGTGGTGGGCGCTGCATCTCCGTCGTCCTGGCCGTCAGTCGCGCCAGCGTCGGTTCCGTCGCCCTGGGTGCCCGTGGCCGCCCCATCGGATGCCGCATCACCGCGGGACCCAGCATCACACCCGAGTGCCGTGGCAAGAACCGCGGCAGACAGCCCCGGCCAGACCGAAATAGACAGAGACGACGAAGGAAGTTGGCGCATCGAACAGCTAGTCCTAGTGCATGGGCCCCGACATCCCGCGGAGTAGAGGTCCAAACTTCGTCAAACGGGCGTCAGCGCGCCGCGTTACCTTGAGAGGAAAGAAAGTCGGCCGAACCTATTTCCGGCTGGCTTGCTACGGCGGCGCTCGTCTGACACAGCGTCGGCGTTAGCGGGAAATCGGTAGGTCCAGCCGCCAGAGTGTGTGGCCGGTGGTGTCCTCGTTGTCGTAGATGATGGTCATCACGCCGTCTCGTTCCTGAGCAACTCTGTACTTGGCCGGAAAGGTAAGTTCCCACGCGGTCCCGTTGTCTCGATCGACGAAGACGATCGGCTTTGTTACCGCTGGAAGGTCTTCAAATCGCAAGAAGGTCATCGAGGGCGTGCGTACGAATGTTTCCGCGGGGACCGGCTCTGCCTTGACTGGCGCGCCTCCGTCCCAACCACGAACTGTCCGATCCTCTGCGACAAAGATCAGCTCGGAGACACGGTCGATCCAGATGTGTTCGAGCCGAGGGTTGTCCAGTTCAACAAGCAGTCGCCGAATGCCAGTCTCGACATGCTCTGCATAGTAGGAGACCACCGGTGGTGTCGTGTCACCTGGCTTCCGAATCCGCAGCAAGATGGTCCCGTCGGTCGAAGGAAGCAAGTCCCAGTGATCGGCGGGGCCCACTCGATAGCCGTCGCCAGTCACAATGTGTACGAGATCAGCCGTTCGCGCATAGACAGTGTTGATCTGGGGATCCAACCACATGCCTGCGGTTCCAAAACCAGCTGCATCTCCGTGTCTCGTCGTTGTCCGGCCGACCCCGTCGTAGACAAGAATCTCAGAATCCACCGGACCGCCTCCGAGCGTGGCAATGAGAACCGCGTAGTCGGAATCCTCTATCGGCCTAATCGAGCGTAGACGGTGTGCGGACGCGAACTGAGCCTCTTCGAGCGATTCGGCGTTGACCACGGATAGAGGTTGCGCAGGGATGCCTGGAGGTGGATCGTTTTCGGTGTGCGGAACCAGGAGATGGTCTCCAAACGAGACAACCCTTGCGATATTCGACGCGACCCAACACCTCACGAAATCGTCCCTTGCACATACGGCCCCGCCCGAGAAGACATTGCGCGACAACACAACAGGAGGTTCGTCGGGGTGCTCGGGGTGAGCGTAGAGCAGATCGTTGGTGTTCGGGTCAATGGCTGCGAACCCGTCTCCCAAAGGGTAGACCTCGCAGCCGACACTGGCTTCCAAGAGACGATGAGCCACGAAGGGTTCATCGATCGCGGACACATCAATCTTCTGCGAAGAACCGCACCGAAGCAGCCAGCCGCCGACAACGTCAAACGCCCCTTCGTGGAATGCAGACGACGTCCATGGGGACAACGCCACCGTCGACTCACCGCATGACTCGACGATCCACGACCTTGCCGTGGCGATGGAACCGTCTGGACGCCCTCGTCTTTGCGCCTCCACAAGCAACTTGTCGCCGAGCAGCTGCCACGACAGAGCTGAACCCCGCTCAACTCGGATCAATTCAACCGGCCCGTCCTCCCCGCACGATGCCAGGTGTCGTCGCTCGACGGTCGGACTCGGGCTACACGCCAGGACCGCAGTGCTGAGCGCGAGCACGGTGGTTCGGCGTCTCAACACTTCGGCAGTGTACCGGAAACAGCGACCGCAAGGACCCGCCGGAGTCCAGAGCATTGCCCAGTGCAGTTCAACGCGCGGTGTAGTGATAGACGATGGTTCCGCTCGCTCGGTCCACGCCGACCACCTTGTTGAGCTCATAGAACCACTCGTTCACGCCTGAGTAGTCGATGTTCGTTCGTAGTTCGGGGAGGGGAGAGGGGGGCGAGGTCATCGACTTCATGCCCACGGTCCAGCGCTCAAGCTCTGCCGTGGGCACGACGGCAACGATAAGGTAATCGTAGTCACTGGGGCCGGGAGCCATCCCTGTGTTGACCGACGCGAAGAGTCGAAAGTCGAGGGCGGTGTAGCTCCGTCGAAAGGTCACGTGCTCTTCGAGCACGCCCTGTTTGATCGCCAGCGTGGCGAGACCCGAGCTGTCGATCGACGTCCTACGGGCGTCCGTGACTGTGCATGCCGAGAGCGCGATTGCGAGGGCGATTGAGGCGATGCGTGGATTCGTCGTCACTCTGAGCCGTCTCGTGCTGGTTCAGCTAGCCGCGATAGTAGCGCCTCTGATCGCGGCGGCTTTCTGCGATGCTGCGTGCGTGGGATCGCGCGCACAGCTGTGAGGGTAGGCCACGCAATGAGGAACGTGCACGAGAGATCGATCTGATGCCCAGACCAGCCCCGGTCGCCCGACGTTCACGGGTATGATGCGGCGGAGACTGGGAGTCGCGATGCGATACCGATTGAGCTTTCGGAAGAAGCCGAAGCGGCGAAGGACCACGGGCAAGATGCGCCGTGCCACCGGGACGCGCGCTGCGCTGCGGACGACTCAACTGAAGTTGCGTCGCGCAACGACGGTTGCGCCAGGAGATGCGGTTGACCGTGCTCCAGGGACGGCGGGCAGCGCGGAGGGATCCGCCGGGCGGCTGCGGGAGCACGTCCTCAAGGGGAGAGACGATGCGCGGCGAGACGACCGCGGTGAGGCGAGCGGCTCGACAGAAGGCGGGCCGCGACCGTCGGGCGTGTACCGG
>JAESSZ010000745.1 GCA_016763875.1 Nannocystaceae bacterium | reverse complement strand
GGCCGCAGCCGACCTCGGCCAGCTCATTCGCACCAAACTCTTGGTCGGGCCGCGGCTGCTGAGTTACGGCGGCCGTGGAGCGCTCCAAGGATGGGTGCGCGTGATCGCGAGTCGTATGGTGATCGACGCGCACCGCAGGGCCCAAGCACGACCCGAGAGCAGCCTCGAGCCCCAGGTGATTGACGCCCTGGACGATCTGAGACTCGATCCGAGCACCGAGCTGCTGCGTCATAAATACCGGGACGACGTGAAGCAAGCCATGGAAGTCGCATTCGCGGCCCTGAGCATCAAAGAGCGGCGACTGCTTCGGGGGGCATTGGTCCAACGACTCAAGACCGACGACTTGGGCGCGTTGTTCGGCGTCCATCGCACGACGGTAGCGCGCTGGCTGGAAGACGCTCGCTCGAGCCTGGTGGAACGCACACGCGCCGAGCTCAGTCGCAGGCTCGACGCGCGCGACGATACCGTCCGGAGCTTGATAGGCCTGGTGCGCAGCACCATTGACCTCAGTGTCACGCGTCTACTTCAGTCCCGCGACGGGGACGTCGTCCCGTAGCGGCGCCAACGCTTCGTGCTCTGCGAGCCAGCCTCGTGCTTCCTGGAGCTCATCCGCGAGATTCATCCGCGCGAAACCGTCGCGCGCTTCAAGAGCGTAGTCGATCGCGTCGCCCCGCAGGTGCGGGACTGCAACGAGAAACTTCGCGAGCCTCAGGCGGGTGTCGAGGCGCGTCAGCGGATCGGTGGTGGAGTCATGTTTCGACAGCATTGTCTCCAGCGGCCGCAGCCCCTCATCAATGGCTCCTGCCTGCGCCAGCAGCATGGCCCGCGCGTCGGTGAGCTACCGGCTGCCGTACGTCTGCCCCTACTCAGCCAATGCGCAAACACCCACGTCGAGCCAGTCGGGGTCCGGCGACATCCAATCGATGCACTCAAGATCGGGGTGGATCGTCTGACAGTCGGCGTTGCCTTCCGACAGGCTGCAAAACGCGGCACAACACGTCGTGAAATCGCATTCAGGAAGGCGGTCGGCTGTAATACACCCGAGACCCTCCTGGCAGTCGTTGGCCAGGCCGCACGCCGTCAACGGGCCGTTGAGCGTACCGGGGCCCGGAGGGACGCAGATAAAGCCGCTCTGCCCCGCCACCGTGGGCGAATCGGGGAGACACAGCCATCCCGGCTGCACGCAGTCCTGCACGAGGGGGTCGCACTTGTCCATGCACAACGGGATCTCGGGCGCAGCTTCGAGCAGTTCGAAGAAAGGCTTGCAGGTATCGTCGGCGTCGCACAGCCCACCGCCTGCGGGGTTGCAAAACTTGCGGCAGATACCGGACAGCGACTCGAGATCGTCGACGATGCACATCGTTCCGTCCTCGCAGTCATCGCGGCAACTCCCGTCGTATTCCTCGACTGTGCACGCTTCGTTTTCGCGGGCTGGGTTGGCGACAATCGGGCAGCACCGCGTCTCGTCTGGGATCCGATCCGCCAACAACGACCACGGCATGCATTTTTGATCCGCGCTGGCGCAGTCATCGCCCCACACAACGCACTCGCCCGACGGTGTCCCGTCATCGCTTTCGTCTAGGAGGTCGGCGTTGTCGTCGCCCGAGGTGCTCGTCGCCGTGTCGGGGGTACTCACCGGGGCAGTGGTTGAACCGTCAGCAGCGGTGCTTGAGGAGCCGGCGGCGGCGTCGCTGCTCCCGCCGCTGTCGTCTGAACATCCCACGCCCAGCAGCGCCACGACGGCCGTGACCCGAGACCAATAACTCGCTGAGGGAGCACAACGCAGCGCGAAAGCCATGCCAACTAGCCTACGTGACGTCGAGCAGTCCCGCGACCGCTTTTTTCATCTCAAGTGCGTTGGCGAAGCGATCAATCGGGTCTTTGGCGCACGCCTGGGCAAACACTGAGTCAATTGCCTGGGCCAAACGCGGGCGCATCGCCGGATCCAGACGCGTGCTCGGCATCGGCGGCTCCACCTCGCAGTGCATCCGAAGTAACTCGTTGGCGTCGACGTCCAACCATTCTTCGAAAGGGTGAGCGCCCGTCAGGCACTCGTACATCGTGATGCCCAGCGAGTACAAATCGGTGCGGCCATCGACCGGACCGTTGAGGACGGTCAGTTCCGGCGCCATGTAACGCGGGTCTCCGCTGATCTCTCTTTGCACCTCTTGCTCCGGATCCATGTGGCGAAAGATCCCAAAGTCGATCAGCTTGATCGTCACGATGCGACGGTTGTAGGGGTCTCGCGTCACAAAGATATTGTCTGGTTTGACGTCGCAGTGCGCGATGCGTCGCGTGTGAATGTAGTCGAGCGCATTGAGCGTCTGGTCGACCATGTCCACCAGCAGTGGGAAGGCGACTTTGGTCCCGGAGTCGATGATCTCGCCCAGGTCACGCCCACGCAGATACTCCATCGTCATCCACTGGAGCTGAGTGTCCGGCGCAGTCCCAACGTCCAATACACGCGGCAAATTTGGATGGGAGAAGTTGGCAGCGATCACCGCCTCGCGACGGAACCGCCGACGCAGGGGCTCGGGAACATCGAGCTTGAGGACTTTCAGCGCCACGTAACGATCCATGTTCGCTTCGTAGGCGCGGTAAACCTTGCCCATGCCGCCTTCGCCGATCCTGTCGACGATCTCGTAGACCTTTTCCTGGAAGACCTCGACGCCCGCCGCCAGCTCGGTGGCCTCGTCCAACTCGCGCGCCGATTCGGTCACCGACCGCGGGATCACGGTCAGCGTAGCGCGGTGCGCCGATCGCTTCGGTATTTGCCCCGTCACTGCGCTGGCCAACCTCGGGTCACGAGAGCAACCATAGGACGAAGCGGGCGACACGGCACGCAAGCAAATGGGCTAGGCGCCACGAACACGCTGGCCGGGTGTCGGAGGTGTCGGCAACCCCAATGCTGCAACCCGGTGGGCGTTGGCTCAGGTGGTCGGCGTCTCCTGTTGTCTGCTACGGTGGCAACCGGTGGATTCGCAGCACGCCGCAGCCGGAGAGCAAGTGTTTGGTTACCTCGCCCGGCCAGGCCCTTGGCTGCTTGTCTGTGTAGTGCTCGCGGGTTGCCAGCGGGACGGCACGACCCCCAGCAGCACGGCAACATCGGTAGGCAACGGGACCACGACCGGCGGTGAGGCGTCGACGACCTTCGAGGATCCCGATGCCTGCGTGTCGAGCCAAGACTGCGAAACTGAAGGCAACTGCGTCGCGCCCTACGACCCGATGCCCCCAGACGCGCAAGTCGACCGCGGACCGGCGTCGTGCGCCGAAGTGTGTATCGACGACAACGCGCTGAGTAAGTGGTGCATCGACAACGCGTCGTGCTGCGGCGTGTTGCGGTGCAATCCAGTGGACGGTTTTTGCGAACCCGCGGGCCCGCCTCCTGGAGGCGAGACCGGATCCGCGACCGGGACCGGGACCGATTCTGGCGGCACAACTACCGGTGATACGACTACCGGCGGCTCTGGCACGTCAGGCTCGGGAACGAGCACCAGCGACGCATCTTCCTCGACGGGCGCGTCAACCTCCGGGACCTCAAGCGGTAGCGAGTCCTCGAGCGGCGGTGATACCGGGTCGGGCTAACCGAGTCGGTACTAACCAACGCGGTAGTTGTGGGCCAGGCGCGTGTACTTGCCGGCCAGCGCGCGGTGAAACGACTCGTCCGCCGCCGTCAACGTGCGCACGACCCGGCCCGGCGTCCCCAACACAAGGCTGCGCGCGGGAACCTGGGTCCCAGCCGTCACGACGGCGCCTGCGCCAATGATGCTGCCCTCACCGACAACGGCACCGTCAAGCACCGTTGCCCCGATGCCAACGAGCACGCCACCACCAATACGACACCCGTGGATCACAGCGCGATGCCCAATCACGACGTCCTCGGCGATGAACGTCGGGTCACTGTCCCCGAGATGAATCACGGATCCATCTTGCACGTTGCTGCGCTCGCGAACCTCGACGGTATTCACATCGCCTCGCAAAACGCAGCCAAACCAGACGCTGACATCGGCCGCCAACCGCACATCGCCGACGATGGCGGCGGTTGGGGCGACGTAGGTGCTGTCGGTGGTCGTGGGGGCACGGTCCAGATACCGCTCGAAGATGGCGCCCCTGTGGCGTTGTCTCAGCGCGACTAACTGGGCCTCGCAGGCGTCGGCTCCCGCGACGCGGCCGTCGACACGGGCGACCGAGTCGACGACGGTGCGACTCGAAGACGTCTTAGAGGCCGCCCCCGCTGACACTTCAGATGACACTTCAGCTGACCTCGAACGCGGCCACCGACGCCTGCAGCGATCGGCGTTGTGAACCGGACAGCCCTGCGTCTTCGCTGTCCATCAGGCGCGTCGCGATCGCGGCGACCAACGCCCGGGTCGTGTCGTCCGCGGCGCGTACGATGGCCTCGAACGCCTCGGTACAGTCCTCGGGCTCGTCCCGAGTATTGACGACCCGCAGCAACGCCGTCTCAGCCCATCCGGGAGCGCGCTCCTCAAGACCGGGCACCGCGGCGATGAACGCCTGGAGATAGGCGTCGTCCATGCCCTCCATGACGTAGAAAATGGACCAAAGCAAGCCGTAGGGGTCATCGTCCTCTAGCACGCCGAACATTCGCGGCAGCATGTCTGGCGTCGCGCCACGCTCGACCGCATCGACCTGAGCGGCGACGTCTTGACCGGGTTCTTCACCGGTGCGCATCAACAGCGCGATCGCGTCCAAACCCGCGAGCGCAGCGGTCGCGTCGGGAGCCTTGGATTTCGGCGCAGCGGTTTTCTTTGCCGCTGCCTTCTTCGACGCTGTCTTCTTTGCCGCTGCCTTCTTCGACGCTGTCTTCTTTGCCGCTGTCTTCTTCGACGCCGTCTTCTTTGACGCTGTCTTCTTTGACGCTGTCTTCTTCGACGCTGTCTTCTTCGACGCTGTCTTCTTCGACGCTGTCTTCTTCGACGCTGTCTTCTTCGACGC
>JAESSZ010000744.1 GCA_016763875.1 Nannocystaceae bacterium | reverse complement strand
GGCTTGCCCGAAACGCTCGGACGCCGCGGAGAGGTTGACGAATACGAACGTCTCGCCTTCCTGTTGTGCGGCAACGACCGCGTTGCCGACGCGGCCCGACATCCGGAGTGGGCCGTCGACCTCGAACTGTGTCTTGGCGACGCGGGGGGCAGTGACGGCTGTCTCTGCTGCGCCAGTCCATGTCTTTGCGGACACGTCTGTGCTTTCGGTTGCCGCCTTGGCGCTCGGCGGGATGCCTCCGGCGCCCACCGTCCACGCCAGCGCGCTACTGGCGATCATCCCCAAGACACTGCCCACGACAACCGTATGAACCCTCATGCGTTGCTCCGTCCCCTGCCGCACGGGGGCGGCGCGGGTCTCAACGGACGGGAGCGCGCGACCGGTCTACCTCCAGGTCATGCATTCGCCGGTCACTGGCATCAATGCGCCCGAGGCACGTACCCACTTACAGGGGTGAGGCGTGAGACGGGCACACGCCCCGGGCGAAACTTTTTACTCGTCGCGATCTGATGTTGCGATGCGAATAGGGTCCGGAGCGCCCGCGCGGCAGGAGTGATAGCGGTGCGTGCGCCCCGGACTCACTGTTCGACCTCTTACGAAGCCGCCCAGCACCGATGATGTCGCCCGAGCCGCCAGAAGGTTCCCGGCTTGTCGCCGACGTGTAGGTATTTCTTTTGGGCACTAGAAGAGTTTGGCCCTCCGTTCGTCGTAGAAAGGGAATGTCGCGCTTTCGTCGTCGTTACCGGGCCCAGTGTGAGTTGGCTGCGGCTGTGTTGATCCTGTTCGCTGTCGCCAACCTTGGTTGCGCAGAGTGCGATTCGGGGCCTTGCGAATCAGACTGCCAGGAGACCTACCCGGACGATGAACGCGCGAGAACCGCGTGCTACGTGGGGTGCAGCGACGCAACGGCGGACTGCGCCTCGTCGGACCTTGAGCCCGCGCTCGGCCAACCGCCCGCGCGCAAAGCGGCGGAACGTCCGGCATCGTAGGGTTACTCGCCGTCACGGACGAAGATCTGAACTTCGGTCAGGTACTTCTCTGGGTTCCCGGCGAACAGCATGCCGGGGCCTTTGAGATAGACCTCGCGTGATGGCGCGATGGCCACCAGTCGGCGTTGCCGTGCCTCGCCAAGCAAGCGTCCGTATGCGCTGGCGATGCGGTCGTAGGGTCCGCGATGCACGAGGCAAAGCGCTCGTCCGCCGGGCAGCTCCCGCACGTGGATCTCACTCGCCGTTTTCTTCGACTTTTTCACGGGAAAAAACGGTTCGAAGTCCGCGTCCTGCTGCTTGTACTCCTCGTCGTAGATAAGCATCCCCGGTTTTCCGGCGAGGCCAAAGCCGAACGCCCGGCCCAGTTGCTTGAACACGTCTTTGCACTGTTCAAAGCGTCCACGGATGCGAATACCTGCGATGAGGACTGGCGCAATTGTCTTGTCTTCGATTTCAAACTCGGTGTCGTTCATGGCTTTTGCGTCGTTTTCGGTTCGAATGACCGACTCGAGCGCGGCGGCGATGGAACGAAGGTGAGCCATGCGTGCAGCAATGGCCTCGCGCTTCTTCGCGAGATACTGCAACGCGTCGGCATCGTCGGCGCACTCGGACAGAATCTGACCGATGTCGTCGAGCGAAAACTCGAGTTCGCGCAGAGCCTTGATGACTCCCGCGCGCTCGATTGCTACCTCGTCGTAGTAGCGATAGCCGGAGCCCGGCTCGACGTGCGTGGGCACGAGCACGCCTCGCTCGTGGTAGTGGCGCAGCGTCTTGACGGTCAGCGCCGTCGCTCGCGAAAACTCTCCGATACTCAGCATCGTGGGCACCTTCGTTACCGTCGCACAGCAGCGGCAGGTCGGTGCCTCATGGTTTGGGGCCTCCCCCTAGGGGAGGGTCAAGCGCGTTGCTAACTTGAGTCCTGCGGCAGTGCGCGCAAACCGCCCGACCCACGGGCTCGGTTCCGCCTAAAGTAGCGGACACGTGACCGACGAGCACGACGATCCGACGCTGGTCGGCGAGCAACCTGAACACGAGGCGCGGCTGGCCGAGGGGGTCGCGGTTGGGCGGTATGTGATCCGTCGACGGATCGGGGCCGGTGCCATGGGGGTGGTTTACGCCGCTCACGATCCAAAGCTCGACCGACCGGTTGCCGTGAAACTCCTCCACGTGTTCGCCGAGCAGTCCGAAGAGCGAGCGCGTCAGGGACAGCTTCGTTTGGGCCGTGAGGCTCGCGCGATGGCTCGCCTGACCCATAGCAACGTCGTGACCGTGCACGATGTGGGCGAGTGCGATGGACACGTCTTCATTGCGATGGACCTTGTGGATGGCGTCACCCTGTCGCGATGGCTTCGCGACGTCTCACCCAGCATCGCGGAGATCATCGAGGTCTTTGTGCAAGCGGGTCGAGGGTTGTCCGCGGCGCACGCGGCAGGCCTGGTGCATCGCGACTTCAAGCCGGACAACGTGATGGTGTGCCACGACGCTCGGGGCCGGCTAACCCGCGTGCTGGTGATGGACTTTGGCCTGGCCCGCAATACCGAACACGCGGCCGACGTTGCCGCGATGGCGGCCGATGTTGCCGCGGTGACCCACGAGGTCAGCGTGCCCGACGACACGACCAGGACGGCCGGCGTGCACGGGACACCCGCGTACATGTCTCCCGAGCAGCACTTGGGCAACGCCGTCGGGGCGCCCTCGGACCAGTTCTCGTACTGTGTGGCGTTGTACGAGGCGCTGCTCGGACATCGACCGTTCGAAGGCGAAGGCGTCGCGGCTCTGGCGTTTGCGGTGATTGAAGGCAAGGTGCGCGAGACTCCGCCCAAGCGCGAGGTACCGCAGTGGCTGGTGCAGCTCGTCGTGCGCGGGTTGTCGGCGCGGCCCGAGGCCCGATGGCCTTCGATGGATGTCTTGCTGGGCGAGTTGTCTCGCGAGCGCGGACGTCGGGTTCGTGTTGGGGCCGTTGCGGGTGTGCTCCTCGTCGTCGGGGTTGCGGCCTGGGCCAGCGCGGGGGAGCGCGATGATCCGTGCGCCGACGTTGCTCGGGAGGTTATTGCGGCCTGGCACGACGCGGCGGGCGATGGGGCGCAGCGTCAGCGACTCGATGGGGCGCAGGCGGCCGTCTCGGGAGTGACGTCCATCGCGAGTGCAATGGACACCTATGCGGCTGGGTGGGCCGAGGCGCGGGTGCAGGCGTGCCGCGATGCTCGTCGCGGCGATCGTGACGCAGTGGCGCCACGTCTCGCTTGTCTCGAAGGGAGGCGACGCCATTTCATGGCGGTCGTTTCGCTGCTTACCCGGCCGGTTGCCCAATGGGGAGAGGATCCCGGCAAGGCGGTGGCTGCTCTGCCTCCACTGGGGCTGTGCGCAGATACGGCCTACCTGGCCGCGCAGGTCGAGCCTCCGCGGGATGAAACGCTCCGGATAGCGGTTGCCGGGTTGCGGACGACCCTGAGTCGCATCGAAGTTTTAGAGGACGCAGGTCGCTACTCCGAAGCCGTGGTGCTTGGAGAACCCGCGTTGCTTCACGCGCGCGCGCTGGGCTACGCGCCAGCGACGGCTGAGGCGGCGCACAGATTGGGTGTGGCCCACCTTGAACTCGGCCAGACCTCCACGGCCATCGCATTGCTCGAGGAGGCGTACCTCGCCGCCAGCGCAGCCGAGCATACGCTTGTGGCGGCACGCGCAGCGATAGCGCTGGTGTTCGCGCATGGCGTCAACGAACGTCACGCCGACGATGCCCGGACGTGGATCGAACACGCGCGAGTCCAGGTCGAGCGCGCGGCTCGTCCTCGATCGTTGCAGTGTGCGTTGCGAACGACTGAAGCGGCGGTGGCCTGGACCGAGACCCGCTACG
>JAESSZ010000743.1 GCA_016763875.1 Nannocystaceae bacterium | reverse complement strand
GCGATTCGATTGCTTGCCGATCTGTATCGAGGCCGGGACGAGCTGACTGAGGCAAAAGCGGTCTACGAGGAGCTGCTCCGCACGGCGGCGGGAACCAGCGCTTCACAGGGGGTGGGCAAACTCGTCGAGGACATCGCGATGGAGCTGTCGTTGCGTGAACTCGAGAAAACGCAGGGATGGAAACCCAGTGCCGCGGCAGAAGCGTCGTACACGCGCGGCGTGGACGCGCTGCGCCATGGCGACCTCGTCAGCGCGCTATCGGCTTTGGACTCGGCGATCGAGGACTCACTGTGGTTTCCACAGGCGTATCACGCACGCGGCATCGTGCACGCCCGAAACCGTCGCTTCCTCAAGGCGGTGCAGGACCTCCGACACGCGATACGCATGGACAGGTCCGACTACGAGGCGCACATCAAGTTAGGGCTTATCTATAAGAAGGAGTTCGCTGGGGCGGAGGATCGGCAGGCGGCAATCCACCTCGAAGCCGCACTGCGGTTGCGGCCGGATCTGCAGCGGCTGCACCTGTTTCTTGGCGAGTTGTACGGACGCACCGATCGCCAGCGGGCGCGCGAGCACTACTCGCGGTTCCTTCAACTGGCCGACCTTGACGATCCCGACGCGGAGCGCGCTCGCCGGGCGTCGCAAGACCTTGAGCGCGACATTCGCAAGGCGGAACCACCCACTTTGCCCGCACCGGCCGAGACCGCGCTTCGCTCGTTGCACCCCAGCCTCCAGCGGCTGATCAACGAGGCGCATTTACGTGGCACCGAACACCAGGACTGGCGCATGGCGGAGAAGATCCTCCAACAAGCGCGGGACGAGTTCCCGGACGAGCCGGTCGTCCTCAACCAGTTGGCAAGGGTGGTTTACGCGCAAGAGCGATGGGGCAGCGCGCGTGAGTACTGGGAGCAGAGCCTGGCGATGGATGAGCGTCAGATGGAGGTCCACGAGCGGCTTGGGTTGATGCTGCGCGATGACTTACCCGGGCGAGCGATCGAATATCTACGGCGTGCCGCTGCGCTGGGGTCGTTGACCGCGCGGTACGTACTGGCCGATCTGCTGTGGGCACAGAACACTCACCCCATCGCGGCCTCTGAGCAGCTGGACCAGTACCTCGAGGCGGCGGGTGACTACGACCTGCACTGGGATCGAGCGAAGGCGCTGCGCGAGGAGATCGACCGTCGGTTTATCCAGTTCTTCCTGGTCGCGGGCCTGGTGCTCACGATCGCTACGTTGGGCGCAGCTTGGAGGATCTGGCGACGGTATCGCAGCTCGTCGTTGTCGCAATTGCTTGAGCGCGATCCGAAGAGTTTCCCTGAGGTTGTACGGATCCTCAGCCTGATCCGGCACGAGATCCTCAAACACAACACCGCTTTCTTGTCCGATGTTGGCCAGGCGCTCGAACTCGACGCGCCGGACGCCGATACCCGCGCCGCAGTCCTGGCGGAGCGCTTGTTCGGGGGCGCAGGGGCGGCGGCCCGCAGTGCACTGCTGCGCGAGGACCACGCGCAGGTCCGCGATCGTCGGGGTCGTCCCGCTGGTGGGATCTACGGACGGTTCCTGGGCTACCTGTCGGAGCTGGACAAGGTTGCGCGTGCGCACCGCATTACGCTCGACCTGTATCGTAAGGACCCGATTTTCAAACCGATGATCAAGGCTTTTGAGGAACTCGCGGCACGGTCCGAGCAACTACGGCAACCCGAGGGGCTACGAGACGGGCGGCGCCTGGAACTTGCGCGTGTACTGAGTCGGTCGGGGCACGTGCTGGGCAGACAGGCGTTTGAGCGGCTGTCGGGTCTCATTCGCGAGCTCTGTGTCGTGACCGTCGATCCGGCGTTGATCATTGAGGTCTACGCGCAGGTGACTGGCGAGGCGCAGTTCGCCACGCAAGCGATAGCGCCGCTTGCGGTGTCGGGGGTGGGCGGGCAGGTTCGCATCTTCCGCACCGATCTTGAGGACATCCTGACCAACGTGCTGCGCAACTCGCTGCGGTCCAGCCTGCTTTACGCGACACCCCCGGTGGGGATGGGCATCGCGTTGGACCTCGAGGAGGACGAGATTACGGGGCTTACTTCGTTGGCGATCCGCGTCAAAGACCGCTCTCCGGAGCAGCTTTCCAACGAGATGTTGCGTGGTCGCTATGTCGAGCGCGGCATGGGAATCACCGTGGATCTGTTGTCGCGCTATGATGGCGCCATCTCGGTGGAGAGCGAGCCCGGATGGAGCAAGGCAGTGGTGCTGCGCTTCTTTACGGTCGAAGAGGGCAGCATGAGCATGTCACAGGAGGTGGCTTCGTGAGCGAGGCGGGCGGTAGGAGTGACGCGCCTGTGGACGCGCTTGTGGACGTGCTTGTGGTCGAAGACGGCAACGAGTACCTCACCAACCTCACGACGTTCGTCTCGGACGGTTTCGACTATCGGCAGGCCAAGTGCGGCCTTGAGGCCCAGCAGATGCTCGCGCAACGTCGGGCCGACCTCGTGTATCTCGACATGCGGTTCGATCGCACCCCCAAAGAAGACCTGTTGGGCAATCTCGTGGAGCTGTCGGCGCGCTTCAACGGCGACGCCGGGCGTGCGCGTCGGTTTCAGCAAGACAACCAGGGCTTGTTTGTTCTGCGTGCGCTTCGCGATGGGGGCTACGCCGGGCCGGTGATCTTGTCGTACGACTTCGGTCCAGAGGAGCGCCGCTTCAAGGCGTTGTCGGCCCGCGATCCGTGCTTGAGGTACTGTCCCGACTACGCCGACGCCGCTTCGATCCGAGCCGCGATCCTTGAGGCTGTTGGCGGGGCGGCGGACTCTTCACTGTGACCTCTATGAGCCAGCGACACGAAGGCGAAGTGTTGTCGATTCGCGTCATCGCGATGCCTCGAGACACCAATGGCCACGGTACGATCTTCGGGGGATACATCCTGTCGCTGATCGACCAGGCGGGTGCCCTGGCCGCGCATGCCGACGGCGTGGGTACGATGGTCACGGTCTCGATGCGTGAGGTTGTGTTCGCCGAACCGGTCCATGTTGGCGATGTGATCACCTGCTTTGGGCGGGTGAAAAAACGCGGTCGCACCTCGATCACGGTTTCGGTTCGAGTTGTCGCGCAGTCGCCCACCGAGCCTCAGAGCGAGCCCCGGGATGTGACCACCGCCGAGGTTGTCTACGTGTCCGTCGACGGGCACGGACGCCCCATGCCGCTGCCGCCG
>JAESSZ010000742.1 GCA_016763875.1 Nannocystaceae bacterium | reverse complement strand
CTTTCTTCTTCTTGCGCCGACGCCGACGCCGTTTTTTCTTGTCCGGGTCCTCGGCTGTCTCGCCGTCGTCGGTTTCCGGCGCCTCGCCGGTTTTATCGTCCCCAGACTCGCCGTCAGTGGCGTCCTCGTCGTCACCGTCGGCGTCCGAGGCATCGGTTTTAGCGTCGCGGTCGGACAGGTCGACAAGTTCGACTTCTTCCCGCAACGAATCCATCACGCCACGGCGACGGCCTTTGAGCGTCAGGTCGTCAAGTTCATCGATCTCGCCGAACTGCTGGCGAACAATCTCCAGTTCCGCCTCGTCGATGTCGATGACGATTCCCTCCTGCGACATGCGCGGCTCGGCCTTAACTTCCTCGCGCGGCGCGGGAGCGTCACCCGTTCCGGTCGCAGCCCCGCGACCACGGCGACGGCGACGGCGACCACGGCCACGGCCCTCGTCCTCCGTCGAACGCCCGTTCTCGTCGTCGGCGCCTCTTTCGGTTCGTTCCTCGACGGGGGCGGCCTCAGCAACGGCAACTGCGTTGGCGTTGGCGTTGGCGTTGGCTTCCTCGCCTCCACCGCGACGACGGCGGCGGCGGCGGCGGCGGCGCGGTGCAATGGGCGTGAGAGCTTCGCTGTCGGTAATGCTGCCCGTGGTGACGTTGGCAACACTTGCGTCGTCGGTCAGTCCTGGCGACGCGGCGGCTTCCACCGCCTCCCCGTTCTCCACTGGTGCAGCACCTTCGGCAACCGCATCAGCCGGGCCGGTGTCGGGCTGTCCGGCATCCGAAGCCTCGACCGCCTGTGGTTTGGTTTCGAGTGCTTCGGTGAGGGTCGCCGTGGTGCGGTCGCCCGCGTTTTCCACGTCCGTTGCCTGCATTCCGCTCGTGAAGGCAGTGCCGCTCACGGGCGCGGCGACCAAGTCACCGCGACGGTTGCCACGATCACCCTGGGTGGCGCTGTCCCGGCCCGCATCGCGTGTCTGCGAGGCCGCTTCACCCTGCTGGTTTGCGGCAGCCCCTGCACGTTCGCCACGGCCTCTTCGACGGCGACGACGACCGGTGCCATCACCGGAGGTAGTCTCATCGGCAGGGCTCCCCTCAGAGCCCTGCGTCGGACGCTGGTTGGCTGCTTCCGATTGGTTGGCTGCTTCCGACTGGTTGGCTGCTTCCGACTGGTTGGCTGCTTCCGACTGGTTGGCTGCCTCCGATGGGCCGGCTGCCTCCGATGGGCCGGCTGCCTCCGATGGGCTGGCTGCCTCCGATGGGCCGGCCAAGTTGTCCTCACCTGCGGCGGCCGTGGTGTCCGACACCGGCACGTTTGCCGCATCTCGTCCTGAGTCACGACCGCGGCGCCGACGGCGACGCGGCTCGTGCTCCGCCGTCGCTCCGCCCGCGCCCTGATCGTGCGACGTCGCGGCAAGTGGGGCCACCGACTCGGTTGCCGCTGAACCTTCGGAGGACCGCCCGCCGGAGGACCGGGTACGGTCGAAACTGCGGGACCTATCGTGGCCCGACTCGCGGTCACGACCAGAGGACTGCTCGCGCTCAGAGTCTCGGTGACGTCCGCGCCCACCGTCACGATCGCGGCCTCGGTCCCCAGAGTCGCGCTCTCGATTCTCGCTGCGACCGTCGCCGTTTCGGCCACGTCGAGCGCCCCCGAACCGGCTGCGACCCCGTTGGTCGTCGTGCTCTTGCTCGGTATCGCGGCGAAACTCAAGGTCGGGCTCAGGCGTCCGACGCTCATTGAGGGCCGAGAGCGAGCGGTTGAGCATCAGCGCGACCACGGCTTCGCCGCGCGGATCTGTCATGAGGTTCCGGGCGAGCAGTGTCCACTCTGGACTCACCAACTCGGAAAACTGCTTGCTGATCCGATCGAGTTTGGTCTCGATCCGTTGAGCCGTGAGTTCGGATTGCGGCGGCAACGAACGCTCTTCGAAGCTGAGCGACGGGTACTGAAGTTTGAGGTAATAAAAACTACCCAGCTCCTGCGGCGCGATCAATGAGATAGCGATGCCCGCGCGGCCCGCCCGTCCGGTGCGACCGGTCCGGTGAATGTAACTCTCCGCGTTTTCAGGGAAGGAGTAGTTGATGACGTGGCTGATATGCGAGATGTCGATCCCGCGACTGGCAACGTCGGTTGCGCACAGAAAGCGTGTCTTGCCCGACCGCATTCGCGCCATGACTTGTTCGCGTGCGGTCTGCGTGAGATCGCTGGACAACGGCTCTGCGGCGTAGCCCTCGCGACGCAGGGCCGAAGCCACCATCGTCGTCTGCTCGCGTGTGTTGCAGAAAATCAGCGCGCTGCGCGGTTCCTCGATCGCAAGAATGTCTTGCAGATCACGAACCTTCATCGCGCCCCCGACCGTGTAGTTCACGTGGTCGATCTCAGCGGCGGCCACTTGGTCGCCGGAGAGCAGGACTTTCTCCGGATCGCGCATGTATCGACGCGCAATGCGCTCGATATCAGGCGGTACCGTCGCCGAGAACAGGCAGGTCTGGCGCTCCTTGGAACAGACGTCCAGGATGTTGTGAATGTCCTCGAGGAAGCCCATCGAGAGCATCTCGTCCGCTTCATCCAGGACTGCCATCTGGACCTTCGAGAGGTCCAAAGTGCGGCGACGGATGTGGTCGAGGATTCGTCCCGGGGTGCCGACGACGGCATGCACGCCCGCTTTTAGCGCGGCGAGTTGCGGTTGCATCGCCGTGCCGCCATACACCGGCAGCGACGCGATGTTGGAGCCAACGCCCAACTCGTCGAGGACCGTGCAGATCTGCTTGGCGAGTTCTCGTGTCGGCGTGAGCACGAGCAGTTGCACGCCGGTCTCACTGGCTGGGCCAGCCTTGAACAGTTTGGCAACCCACGGAAGCAAGAACGCGCCCGTCTTGCCAGTGCCGGTCTGGGATTGAACCAGGAGGTCGGTGCCACCGGTGATCTTGTCGAACGTGAGCGACTGGACCGGGGTGGGGACAGTCCACTTGACTGTGGCTACCGCGCGGCGGACCGCGTCCGGCATGTCGAATCCGTCGAACGAATCCGGCAACGGCGGCCCAGTGTCTTGGTCCTCAGTGTCGGCGTCCGCCCGCTTGCGCGAGAAACCCGCAAGGAGGCCTTGTTCGATACTGCCTGTTTTT
>JAESSZ010000741.1 GCA_016763875.1 Nannocystaceae bacterium | reverse complement strand
TGCAGGACATGGCGGGCGTGCTCGATTGGGTCCTGACCGAGCATGACAACGCTCGGGTCCTCATGGTCGGTCACAGCGTAGGAGGGCAGGTCGCAGGCATGCTCGACAACGTCGCGGGCATCGACGGCATGGTGACGTTGTCGGCCCAAAGCGGGCATTGGCGGCTGCAGGGTGCCGAGCAAAAGTACCTGGTTGCATTGCACATGCATCTGACGTTTCCGTTGCTAGCGTCGGTGTTCGGCTACTTGCCGTGGAGCAAGATGGGGTCGTCCGAAGACTTGCCCAAGGGCGTGGCGCTGGAGTGGGCGCGCTGGTGTCGACACCGCGACTACCTGTTGGGAGACTCCACCCTGCCGCTGGATCGCTATCGGGCATTCGAGGCGCCCGTGTTGGCGTATAGCTTTGGGGACGATAAGTGGGGCACGCCCGCTTCGGTTGAACCTGCGGGCGCTGGGCTGCAGGCGATTGGGCACCTGGGGTTTTTCCGACCTTCGGCCGCTCGGTTGTGGGGTGATGCGATCGAGTGGATGGATAGCCGTTGTTGTTAGGGGTGGGTGTGGGTTGCGGGGCGCGCTCAAGACCCACCAGCACCCAGCCCGGGGCGCGTCCGGCCAGGTGCTCGACGATCCGAGTCTGCACGTCACGGGCGAAACAGGCGCCGATTGCTGACACCGTTTGGTGGAGCCGCCGAATACGCGTTGAGATACTCTGTCCAGGATGGACCGCAATCGTGGAGCGACCCGGTGACCGCGGCGTTCTTTCGTGACGGATCACGCACGACGGTTTTGTGCCGCGGTAGCGATGTCATCCGATTCGGCGGCCAGCTAGGAGCCGTCGCTACGGTCGACAGGATCCGTGATGGTGATCCTGATGGGTATCAGCAGTTGCTCAGCAGCATCCGCGTGGCGAGTGACGATGACGATGACGCCCACAAGCGACTCGTAGAACAGATCGCGTCAGGCGCTCTGGTGTTGGTGAAGGTTGACGAACGGTCACGTGCCCTTGACGCTCCGACGATCCAGCCGCTTGTTCCTCGAGGCAGACCCGACCCCCGCGTCATCGAAGCGCCGACTTGGCTCTCGATCGAGGTCATCGCCGAGGGGGGGGTGCACGTTCCCGGGCTAGGCCTCCGCGTCGAACTGCCCGACGGAACGGAGCGAGTCCAGCGACTCGACGGCGATTCTCGTTGGCGAGCCGACGACATCCCAACCCGTGGGGTATGTCTGGTGCAACTGGACAAGATCGCAATCGACGGGACGACTCCGCCGGGCGCCACAACCGTCGGCGGCACATGGATCGACGCCCTTGCCCCGGGGATAGTGCGATTGTCCACTGCGCGTCATCATCGTCTTGTCGCCGTCGCCGGACGTACCGAGATTAATCTGGTGGATGTGGCCGACCAACCAGTCCGACGCGCGAGGTGCTCCGTGGCTGTGAGCGGACGGGAGGTCTCCGGTTCGACGGACGAGGACGGGATCTTCATCGTAAGCCACCCGCGCGCGGCACAAAAGTGTGTCGTGACATTTGTTGACTACGACCGATCGGCCTGCGTCCCAGGAACCTCGTGATCTATTGTACGGAGATGGTCCGATGTTGCGATCCAAATGTGGTCGCAAGGGCGATGGTGTTTGGCGCAGTGTTGTGGTTCTCGGGTTGCGCGAGTAGTGGTAAGGGGGAGGGGGCGGTAGGCGACGCGCGGGCAGCGGCGACGACGACGCTGCGGCTGGCGTTGCCAGCGGGGCTGGAGGTGGAGGTCGATGGTGTGGGGCAGGGGATGACGCCGCTGCGGAGTCTGAAAGTAGAGGTTGGCGTGCGGCGGGTGGCGGTGGTGACGGGATGCGGGACGTATACGGCAAAGGTGAATGCGGTCCCCGGTAAGGAGACTATGGTGTCCAAGGGGGCGTTCGAGGGGCTGGGGTTTGCGAGGCTGCAGGTGGAGGCGAGCAGTTGGGAGGGGGAGGCCCTGGTGGCGTCGGTCAAGCTCGGGGCGTGGGAGGTGCCCACGGTTGAGGCCGGGATGCTCGTCGATGTACCAGCGTGTGCGGTGCGTATGGAGGTGAGGGGGGCGCGGGTGCCCGACGGAAATGTCAGAGCGATAGAGTCGACATTGGCGGGATTCGTCGAACAGGTGACATTGGAAGCGGGAGAGTCGTATGTACGGAGGGTGGTGCTGGCGCCAGGGCCGGACATGGTACGGATGCCGGGCGGGACGTATGTGTCGGGGCCGCCGGAAGATCAGCTGGCGGCGTATTTGAAAGAGGAGGAACGTGGCGTGATGGGCGAGCTGCTCAGGAACGTCGAGCGCACCGTGGTGGCGTTCGATATGGATCGCACGGAAGTGACAGCGGCACAGTTTTCAGAGTGCTTCGAGACCGGCGGCTGCGAGAAGGACCCCGCGATGATCGTTGCGACGAGAATATCGTACGACGAAAAGTGCAACTACTTTAGGGACTTCGATGCACCGGCCTGGGCCCCGAGGCGGGCTGTGGCGGAGGGTCGAGAGGAGCATCCGGTGAACTGCTGGCGATGTGGGAGGCGGAGCGCTACTGTGCGTGGGTAGGAAAGCGGCTGCCCGACACGGTGCAATGGGAGTACGCTGCGCGGAGCGGAAAGACGGCGTACACGCATCCGTGGGGCACCGACGAGAGCACATGCAGAACCCATGGGCAGGGCGTGCCATGGTTTCTGCGTTCAGAACCGTGCCCCGAAGTCGAGGGAACGGTACCGGTGTGCTCGCATCCGGACGGAAACAGCGACTTCGGGATCTGCGACCTTTTGGGAAATGTTGACGAGTATGTGGAGTACCCAGAAGGGCATCCGAGGCGGGGGTTGCCCAACAGCAGAGGTGGCTCGGTCCTCCTCGCGGACGTGTTTTGGCGGGTTGACGCAGAGGATGAGCCCGATCTCGAGGGGCGGCGAAGACAGAGTCTCCACGGCGGGTTTCGGTGTGTCCGGGACGTCATGGGTGAGGCGGAATGAGCCGATCATACCGCTCGCCAGTACCTGGCGCCCAACTGCCACGGAGACATACAAAGAGGGGGGGCGGCGATTTTCTCAACGACCGCGGCGGCGGACACATCCACCAAGGGATCGACATCGGCGCACGGCACGATCCGAGCACCAGTCCGTATGACAATAGTGGTCACAACGTCGCCCGTCTTGCGGGCAAGCTAGACATCGTTTCGGTGACCGATGGCGTGATCAAGGGCGTTGTACGTACCGACAGCGGGACGAGTTACGGCCGCCGGATCGTGATCTACAACGAGGAGATGGATCTGTGGTTCTTGTACGCGCACTGTCAGGCATTCGATCGCCGGATCGCGGTCGGCAAGCGGGTGTACGAAGGTCGGGTCATCGCGCAGGTGGGCTGGTCGGGGAACGCGGGTAAAGGCAATCCGCATCTGCATTTTGAGATGGGGACACGGCGAATCCCTCCGTTTGACGGAAAGGAAACCACAACAACCCACCAGGGGGCACGGATTGACCCACGCCCGGTGTTGGAGGGACTCGGCCCTTTCCTGGCGAAGCAGACTTACTTCGTCGTCGGTGGCCAGGTGAACACGACGACCAGCTTGGATAAGCACAAGCTCGTCGAGGAGTCGTCCTCGGGTGGTTTCTTCCCGCTCGGAGCCAACAACTTCTGGCATGGTGGCGTGCATCTACCGTATTCTCCTGGAAGTGACCTCATCGCGCCGTTCGACGGCGAGATCGTGGCAGTTCGACTCGACCCTGACCCCGCGACGGCAATGCGGGAGTACGGGAGCACCAACTTTGTCCTGATGCGGCACCAGCTCGCGGAGTCGGTCTACGCTCGGATGCAAGGTGGGGCCGAGTCGCCCGATACGCCCGGTTCGGCTGATACGCCCAAGCCCCGCAAAGAGAGGAAATCGGGCGTAGGTGGGAGGTTCGACAATGCGCCCGCGTTGGTCGTGGAGGCCAAACGTCGGTTGCGCGCACTGGCGTACTACGCTGCGCCTGTGCCCCCGGCGCCGGATCTGGTCGACGATGGCGAGACGATCGAACAGGCGCTCGTTGACGCGATCATGGCGTTTCAGATGACGCTTGCGCGGCCACGGCGGGCACGCACATGGCCCGACGGGTCGATGGGGCACGGTGGGTACACGTGGGCGGCCTTGTTCGAGGACGACGATTCACACGACGACGGCGACGACGATGACGACCACAGCGGCGACGAGGAAGACGATGACGACGACGACGAGCCGCCGGCTCCTGCGCCGAAACCGACGCACCCCGAACGGGTGGTTTACTCGTTGCTGATGCACGTTGGCGCCGTGCCGATCAACGATGGGTTGGCGGTGAAGGTCCCGTGGCTTTCCGCGGTCCGTGCGACGTCGGGACCCGGCCCTGTGCCGCCAGGTGTCCGCGAGGCGAAGGAGCGGGCGCGGCGGCATCAGGAGGACGTTGACGAAGCGGCCGAGCACAGGATCACAACGTCGGTGGGCACCGGGGTCGGCGACCATGAGGACATTCTTTGGGTGTGCAAGCGACTCATTCGCTTCGAATTCCTGAGCGGGAGTCCCTCTGAGGTTGCCGACGTCGAGCTGGGCCGTGCGGTCGAAGCGTTCCAGATAGCCCATGTCTACCCACACAAGCCTGCGCGTGCCGATGGCGTTGTGTCACGCAAGGGACGAACGGTCAGGAGGCTGCGAAAGACGCGACGCAATTTGGGGTTAGATCCAGGGCCCGGAGGCGTCAAGATGATTGACCCGCTGTTCTTGGCGCTCGCAAATGAGCGGGGCGCGGATGGCATGACGCGCGTCGTGTCGGGACTTGGCGTTCGGGTGCGGGCTGGTGAGGTGTTGTGGCCTAGCGGGGCGGCAGCGAGTTTCAGCGAAGTCGGGTTGAGGCAGCTTCGCAATCAGGTGCACTGGGAGGTTTTCTCCGCGGAGAAAACCTTTGGCGACAAGCAGGAGGGTTGGGACTCTATCGTCGACCCCGATGAAGACCTCACTGTTGACGCCCCTCGCGCGTTGGTGGCACTGGTCGAGGCCGGTACGTTTCGAGGAACGCCACCATTCTCTGATACGCCGGAAGGCGTCGTGCCTCTGGCGGAACTGATGACATTCTACCGTAGCTCACACGCTGATGTTCTGCGCCGTCGGCAGTGCAAGTTCCGGACGGAGTGGGGATTGGATATCGACACGACGATCGAGCGGCTATCAAAGCTGGGAAGCTGGTTTGATGTCGACCGGTTGCGTACCGACCTGCTTCCGTACCAGTGGTGGGAGGATGCCGCCAGCGTTCTCCCCAAGGACGACTCGTCGTCGACACAGACGCATGTGTGGCACTACAACCCCATCGAGTTCGTTGCCGCGTATCAGGCGATTATCGCCGGACTTCAGCCGTCTGCACGCAAAGACACCGAGCTTTTTTCTGACGTAGTGGTTCGTGTACTCAATCGCCATGGGGCGGCGTTGGGTATGGCGACGATCGAACTTCGGGGGCAAGGTGAGCCGCCGAGAACTGAGACGACGACCGCCCCGTCTCGAGGCGGCGTTGGCGGTGGGGAGGGGGAGTTTCTCGATGTTCCCAAGGGGGGGTGCACGATCATCGTGAGCTTCGCTGACAAGTACCAGGCTTGGGCCAGCGGTCCCCTTGAGTTCACGGTTGTTGCACCGTTGAATGTCAATATGTTCACGATCGAGACCCCGTTGGACGGCCCGCTCCCGGCGACCGGGTCGGTGCGGGTTAGTGTGCGCCAGCGCGGCAGTCAGTATCGAGAACCGGTTGCGATCGAGGTCGCAGACAAAGCGGGAGTCGTCGTGTTCAGTGGTGACTCCGACCGTGGGACACTGGTGGTCGAGGCACTGCGGTTCGGCGAGTACACGATACGCTCGGCGGATGACGAATCCGACCCAGTGTCGGTCGAGATCAGAGCGAAGCGTCAGTACAATCGAATGCTGCATCGGTATCTGAGCAAAGCGCCGCTTCACGTTGCCGTCACTTTTGAGGGTGCACCCGCTGCGGATGTCGCTGTGGTGGCGTATCACAAGACCAAGGACGCGCCGGCTACCAACGGGGCGGGCCGAACTGGAGTGGATGGTCGTTGCGTCCTGGACGTCCGCGAAGGTTGGTACACGGTCAGAGCGGGCAAAGTCAAAGCGAGGGCCCACGCTATCGGTGGACGAACGGAACTCGTCGAGCTGGTATTGAAAGAGGCACCGCCCGAGCCCGAGGCCACTGGGCTGCTCCTGGTCCGGGTGCGGTTCACGAGTGCGACAAACAGCGAGGTCCCAACTGGCGAGGTGCAACTGAGTTCGTCAGGTAACCCTGCGATCGTGGACAAGACCGCACGACTGGACTCCCGCGGGGATGCCTCGTTCACGGCCTACCCGGGGCCCTACGTGGTACGTTACAAGAGCGTGGAGGCTACGGTTACGGTCACCGCAGGTAGCACGGCCGCTGCGACCCTCGAACCGTGAACCGCCTGAGATCAGATGTCCAAGACCCATGAGGTGAAGCAAGGCGAGTGCATCAGCTCGCTGGCCAAACAACACGGGTTCTCGTCCGATGCGCTGTGGCAGCACCCAGACAATAGCGACCTGCGCGACGAGCGTCGGGATCCCAATGTGCTTGCGCCAGGTGATGCCGTCTCTATTCCCGACAAAGAACCCCGCGTTGAGAGCGTCAAGGCCGGGGGGACCTATCGGTTCATCCTGATAGACGCCACGGTCGAGCTTCGCCTACGACTGATGCTTGGCGACGAGGTAATCCGCAACGCCAAGTACAAACTAACGGTCGATGGTTTGCTCTGCCGAGGAGTGACCGATGGTGACGGCATTGTTCGGGAACGCATCGCAGCGACGGCGAAGGCCGGCAAACTGCTCCTCGTCGACCTCGGGCTTGAGTTCGAGGTTGCGTTGGGCCACCTCGATCCGGCGACGCTGTGGTCGGGCGCAGCGCAGCGCTTGAGCAACCTCGGTTTTTACACAGAGCCGAGTCCTGACGGCCCGACACCGCTGCTTCGTGCGGCACTCAAACGTTTTCAGCAGCTTGAGGCACTACGCATCGATGGCGAACTGGGGTTCCGTGTCGCTGACGCACTGTGTAAGCGTCACGGAAGTTGAGAGCGCAAACGCGCTTCCTCGATCACGAAGAAAAACAGAATCGTCGCGCGAGCTGTAGGACGTTGTGTGACGTGCTTCCGTCGCGTGTACGGGCTACGGGAAACACGCCCATCTTGGTCGGGTCCCGCGGGGGCGAGGGCTCCTCCGCACTGCTGCGTCCGGTTGATGGCCCCGGACTCGGTTGATCGTCTACCACGACGCCAATCATGCCAGATTCTCGCGCTGGACATCTGACCTAACCCGATTACTCCGTGTCCGGATCCACCAGCACGCGGCCCGAGGCGTGTCGGGCCAGGATATCCACGATTCGGTTCTGAACGTCACGGGCGGAGCTCGTGCCGCCGGGCGGCAGCTCGTTCATGAAGATCGAAAACACGATCGGTTTGCGGCCCTTGGCGCCGACGTAGCCCGACAGCGCGGAGATCCCGTCCAGCGTGCCGGTCTTGACGCGGATCCATCCGGCGGCTTCGGTTTCGGCGAGGCGGCTTCGGGTGGTGCCGTCCACACCCATGATGGCCAGGCTGGCCAGGAAGTCGGCGCGGATCCGAAAGTCTGCGTAGACGGAGGCGAGCAGGGTGGTCATGTGGGCCGGGGCCACGCGGTTGTTGTCGTAGAGCCCAGAGCCGTTGCCGAGCAACAGCCCCTCAGGCGACACGCCCACGCTGGCCACGTGTCCTCGTACGCGTTTCAGAGCCCCCGCGTAGGTGGCGGGCTTGGCATCGTCGAGCGTCTTGAGGATCTGCTCGGCCATGAAGTTGTTGGAGAACTTGTTCACCGATCGGATCAGTACCGATAGCGGCTGCGATCGGTGTGCTTCAATGAGGTCCGCCCCGCGGGGGACCGAACCCCTCTTGGGGGGGCGGTGTCCGACTTTGATGCC
>JAESSZ010000740.1 GCA_016763875.1 Nannocystaceae bacterium | reverse complement strand
GGGGCGGGCGCGGGGTCGCGTCGCTTGCGGATCGCTCGCAGTACACGGTTGCGTGCTTGTGGCCCCATGCGGGGTGGCTCGTGCGCCCGCGTCAGCAACTGCTCGACATTGCGCTCGAGGATCTCGTCGTTGCGGTCGTTGGCGGTCATGGTGAATCTCCGAATGCGGTGTTGAGGGTCGAGAACGCTTCTCGGAAGGCGCGGCGGGCTCGCGCGAGTAAGGACTTGGCGGCGTCTTCGGAGACTTTGAGACCCCCGGCCAGCTCGCGAAGCGACTCACCAAGCACGTACTTGTGCTCCAGCACGCGGCGGTACTGGTCGGGAAGGTTGGCGATCGTCATGTTGACGAGGTCCCGCGTGTCCTCGCGTGCGAGGACTTCGTCACTTAGCGGCGTGGTGTCCAACGCCGCGAAGACCTGACTCAGCGTGGCGTCGATGCTCTCCCAGGTCTTGCCGAGTTCGTCCGCCCGACGGTGCACCTGCAGATGTCGGCGGCTAATGTTGCGCGACCTCAGGCACAACCACGCGCGCATCGACCCTCGCGCGGGGTCGAAGTCGGCATGGGATGACAGCGCGTCGAGGAAGCTGTCATGCACGACATCTTCGGCGAGCGTCGGATCTCTCCCCACGCGATACAGCACGAAGGCGTACAGCCCGTCTACGTGGCGCTCGTACAGTTCCTCAAGCGCTCGATCGTCGCCGACGGCGGCGCGGCGCAGCATCTGGATGTCGGTCTGTTGTGTCTTGGGCACGCGCACCGTGAGCGGACAAATCAACGCCCGCGACTCTTGATGTCACCCGCGAGCGCCGAGGTGTCGGCGGCGCCAGGGATTTTTTCACGAACCGTGTTTTAGTACAGTAATGCCGGCCGGGCGGCCCGCAGATGCGGAAACGGCGCCGTCAGAAACGCATGCTCAACCCCCGGACCACGACGCGGGCGGTGCCTCGGGGTCGGGCCGCGCGCGAGCGCACGAGCAGTGCGATGGACGTTGCGACCGCAATGACCCCGAGGCTCATCAGCGTTGCGCCGCCAGCAACGGTGTTGAGGCGGTCGGGGCACTTGCCGTTCACGTCGAGGACGTCAGAGCTACACGAGCGAGCGCGTTGGTGGATAGCCAGCAGTGCGATGCCGCCACCGATGCCGCCAAGGCCAAGGCCTAGCGTCGCCCAGCCGATGGTGCGCTGGGTCTGTTTTGGGTTGGTCTCGCGAACTTCAACCGGGACAAGCGCGATGCTCAGATCCTTGTGGACACCACCCACCGTCGTGATCGTCCGCCGCGTTGTCTCGTGATCTTTGTATTGGGCGACGATTGTGTGCTGCCCCGCGGCGAGGCGAAGTTGTGTTGGCGTTGAGCCCGCGGACTCGCCATCAACAACTATCGAGGCACCCGGAGGCGTACTCTGAATGATGAGCGTGCTGGTGTCGGCCGCCTCGGTTTGGATGGACCGATCGATCTGCCCGATCTGCTCCCGCAATAGGTCCGCTGCACCCGCGACACCGCAGATCTCGCAGTCCCCGTCTGTGCTTGCCGCCACCTCACCGCTGTGGCCTTGGACCAGGCGCATTGAGACGTGTTGGTCGCGGTCATCGACGGCGACTTCGACGACCAGGAGGTATCTCGTTCCCGCATCCGTCGCCGCCGCACGCAAGCAAGTCGCGTCGGTAGCGCCGCATGCGAGCGACGCCATCTCCCGCGTGTTGAGTCCCGCGTCAAGCAGCGTCTCCATCAGGACGGAGGTGAGGCGTTGGGCTACTCCGGGGGCGACGTCGCCTGTTATCCGCAGTGGCGCTACAGCCAGCGTCGCAGCAGATCCATCGGGGAGGTCGGCGGGTACCACTATGGGACTCAACGAGAGCGCGATTGCAAGCGTGGGGCCCACAGTGCGTACAGCGTACCTTGGGTGCGATGATCCGTCTCCGGATTCTTGAATATTGCGTGGTCAAACGGCCCGTGGTTTGCGAAATTGCCGGGCTGGATGCCCACCTCTTCCGCACGTCGTCCGCTGGCGCAGACCGACCTTGACCCCGACCTCGACGCCTTCGATGCGGGCGCGGAGTCGATGGCCCCGGTGCCCATCGTCCGTGCGATCAAGGGCAAGGTGCTTGCGGGGACGCGCTACAAGATCGTCCGTTGGCTGGGAGAGGGAAGCGCTGGAGTCGTCTACGAAGCCGAGAACTTCGAGCTTGGCCGTCGGGTCGCGATCAAAGTGCTTCGGCCGGAACACCGGCTGCGGCCCGAGCTGATCGAGATGTTTCGGTCCGAGGCGCGGGCGCTCGGCAAGCTCGACTGCCCTTACGTCATCCAGCCGATCGATTTGGTCCCACTGCCCGATGGCCGTCTGGCGCTGCCGATGCAGCTCGTGTTGGGCCCGAGCCTAGAGATGCTGGTCGCCGACGGTGCGCTTGAAGTTGAGCGCGTCATCCCAATCCTGCGCCAGCTCTGCAAGGGACTTGGTGCCGCTCACGCCGCTGACATTGTGCACGGCGACGTCAAGCCTTCGAACGCCGTGGTCGTGCAGTCCGGCGGTCGCGAAGGCGCGGTTCGTATTCTCGACTTTGGGTTGTCTACCGCGATCTCTAATGGGACTAGTAGGGGCTCGTCCCGCGGGAGCCCCTACTACATGTCTCCGGAACAGGCGGATGGCGGGCCCATCGATCTGCGGGCCGATCTGTATGGTCTGGGGTGCACGGCGTACGAGCTGCTCAGTGGGCACCCACCGTTCAACGGCGAGACGGTCGAAGCGCTCTTGGACCAGCACCGCTTCGATCCCCCGCCCGCACTGCCCGATTGCGTGCCGACGGCGCTGGCGGCCGCTGTCATGCGCTGCCTCGCCAAACAGCCCGATGACCGGTTCCCCGACACCATCGAGTTTGAGGCGGCGATCTGTGAGGCCCAGATCGAAGCGAAGATCCGTACGCGTTGGGACGACCTTCCGCTCCCCGACGTGGACGAGGTGCGACGCGCGGACTTGAGGGCGCGGATGCCAGGAGGATCGCCACCCGGCCGAACTGCAACGAGACTTATGGCGGTACTTGGCGGAAGCGCGCTGCTCCTGAGTGTCGCGGTTGCTTGGGGAATGCGAACCGACCCGCCGACCGCCACCGACTTGGCTCAGATTGCCGCCATTGCGACCGACGCACGAGAGGCCGCGGACGGTGGACTCTACGTCTACCCACCGCATCGCGATCCGACTGCGGGCACTGCATACCGAAAAGTTCGCGAGCTTGAGCGCCTCCATGGCACCGCCGAAGTAGCCGCCGAGGACGCGGCAGCGGAGCTGCGTGGCGAGTTCGCGACCGAACTCATCGTGCTCGGAGATCGGTACTGGGGTGAAGCTGGCGGCCGGGCGTTTGCGGGCGACTACTACGCGCAAGCGCTCGTGTTCGACCCGACACTGGATCGGGCCCAAAGCCGCTCCGCACTCACGCTGGGGCAGTTGAACCTCCTGGGGAGGAAGGCCGGAGCGGGCGACTTTAGCCTTCCTGAACTTATGGCGGCGCAACCTCTGCTGGCGCTGGCGGTCCCCGAGGCCGAGCGTGATGAGAAAATCGCCGTTCTTCTCAACGCGCCCCATCAGCGAAGTGCGATGACCGAGGCAAACCTGCGTCTGCTGAAACGATCGGCAGTGATCGACGACGTGCCCACGCGTGTTCCTGTCGAGGTTACCCCTGTCGAGGTTGCCCCCGTCGAGGTTGCCCCCGTCGAGGTTGCCGTGCCCGACACGGACCCGGTTGTTGAGCCTGATCTGAGCGAGGAACCGGTGGGAGTGGTTGCTTCCGACAAGGGCGGGCAGGCAACGTCCAGTCAAAAAGAAGCATTGCTTGTGGATTCAGCTGCGGCGCGAAGCCTCGCGCGCGAGGGGGCGGCGGCGATGGCCCGTGGCGACATTGCGACTGCGCGTCGCAAGTTGGAAGCGGCGCTAGCACTGGACCCAAACCAGGGTCCGGCACTGGCAACGCTTAGCGATATCCATTTTGACGCGGGCCGCTTTTCCAAAGCCAGGAAATACGCGAGCCGAGCGATTTCAGTCGCGCCTCGCAATGCGAAGCACCACATGCGACTCGGAGACGCGTACTACCAGTTGGTGCGATTTCGTGAGGCTCAGGCTCAGTACGAACGTGCGGCCGAGCTGGGAGACGCGCGGGCGGCCAGGCGCCTGGCCAGGGTACAGGGGCGGCTCTAGTTCGGATTGGTGAGTGGTGGTGCGCCAAACGTCCCGACGGCTTCGAGCAGGGTTGCCACCGAGAACGGCTTTGTAAGGACACAAGAGGCACCGTCGTTCATCGCCGCCGCTTTGCGAGCCCCTTCGACGGCGCCGCTGACGACGACCACGGGTACGTCGGGAGCCATCCGTCGAATGGCCTTGAGCACGTCGCCGCCATGAAGCTCGGGGAGGTCGAGGTCGAGCAGAACCAGCGAGATCGAGTCTCGGTGCTGCTCGAAAACCTTGAGTGCCTCAATCCCATCGGCCGCGGTGACAACGTCGAACCCTCGTCGCCGAAGTGCGCGGGCAAGCGCGCGAAGCAGTACTTCCTCGTCGTCCACCAGCAACAGCGAGCCTGACAAGGGGGGCCGCGGTGGCGCGCATCTCGCTTTCGTTGGTGCCGTGTCGTCGTCCGCGCGGTCGGCGGGCACTGCGGCTGGGACGTACGCGCTGAAGAGTGTGCCGACCCCTAGCTTGCTATCGACGGTCAGCTCGCCACCGGCGGCGCGAACGATGCTGTAGGCCGTCGACATGCCAAGCCCCGCGTTGGTATCCGTGGAGGCTGGCCGGTGGCTGAAGAACGGTTCGAAAACCCGCTGCCGGACCAAGTCGGTCATCCCGGTGCCACTGTCTTGGACGGTGATGCAAACGTAGTCGCCGGCGGCCAGAAGATCGGGCGGGTCGGACTCGCCGATGTTGACGGGAGTAGCCCGTATTCGCAGGACGCCACCGCTGTCGCCCATTGCGTCCCGGGCGTTGGTGCACAGGTTGAGCAGGACCTGGAACAGTTTCGCTCCGTCACAGGCGACGATGAGATCCGGGTCGACCGCCGCGTCCAACGTGATCGCAGCCGAAAGTGTGCGACGCAGCAGGGTGCACACCTCCACCACGATGCTGTCGACGACCGCCGTGTTCTGTACCGACCGTCGACTCGCGGCAAACGCTACGAGCTGCTGTGTGAGCTCCGAGCAGCGCAGCACGGCCGCGTGTCCGTCCGCGAGCGTTCCCTGCAACTCTTTGGGCATTGCACTGTCGGTCATGACGTCGGAAATACTTGCCAGCGCCGCGCACAACATGTTGTTGAAGTCATGCGCTATTCCGCCAGCGAGTTCGCCGAGCGAGTACAACTTCTGCATTCGAAGCACCTGCTCTTCGGATCGGTTGTGCTGAAGGAAAACGAAATGCGTCGTCTTTCCGACCCCGATGCGGTCCCCGTGCCGCAAGCGCGCCTTGGTGACTCGCTCTCCATTGACCCGCGTCCCGTTGCTGCTGCGCAGGTCCACCAGCTCATGGGATCCGTCGGCGAGAGCGTGCACGCGAACGTGGGCTCGAGAGACCGAACTGTCACGAAGGTGGATCGTGCACTCCGGATCTCGACCGATGACGATTTCCTCGTCGACCGGGTGGGACCGGCCGACGCCGCCGCCGGAGATCACAACAAGACTCGCGCTGGATGCCGTGTCCGTGTGGTGGTCGGACGGCCCGCTGAGGTCGGTTGCCTCAAGCTCTTGCCGTTTGTTCGGGGGCGGGGTCACAACGTTGACAGTGTCCCCCGTTCCGCGACCGAACCGCGAGGCCTGTTTGCGGCCACGTGGTCGCGCGATTTTTGCCACGTCGCGCGATGATGACCGTGGTTATCCGTTGCGGTACGTCGAACTCAGCGTTAGCCTGGGACCGTATGTGCCGCCTAGTCGCATTGGTTGCATGCGCGTTACTCAACGTGGCATGCATTGAGCGCGACCCCGAATATTTGGGTCCTGCCGGGGCGAGAACGGGCGGCTCAACCACCACTTCGGGCGACGAACTCGCAGAAGAGGACTCCTCCACGGGCGGGGGGAGCACGGGCGGAACGACGGGCGAACCGGTTGGTGCAACGACGGGCGGAACGACGGGCGAGCCGACGACAACCACCGATGACACCAGCGAGTCCGGTGCAGTGTGCGGTGAGGCTCCCGACCCGGAGGGGGTGTGTCCGGCCGGGTGCGCCGATTGTGACGGTGGTGTTTGCCTCATTCCATGCATCGGCGGCGCGTGTGTGGGGGAGACGGTCAGTTGTCCGAGTGGATGGCCATGCCGCTTCACCCGTCAGGGCAACGGGTGCAACGGCGCCACGATCGAGTGCCCCGATGCTCATGCGTGCGACGTGACGTGCCAGGGGAACGCGTGCACCGATCTTCAGGTGCAATGCGGCAGTGGCCCGTGCACGCTCCGATGCGGCAACAGCAACGTCTGTTCGACCGCGATCCTGTACTGCGGCAGCAACGACAGCGTCGCCGAATGCCTCAACGGCGGCTCTGTCACGATCGTCGCGGACGGTGCGGCTGGCTGCGCATGCTCGAAGCGCGGCTGCGACTGACGACGGCCTCGCACCACACCCAGTAGTCGTGTCGGCGTCGGGGCTGGAGACTCAGTGCCCCTGCTGCGCGCGACTCCCGGGCAACGGCTGCCGTCACCCTGGGGTTGGCTGGCCGGGCCCGATCGGGAGAGGGTTGCCGTCGTTGACCCTCCCGCAGGTGCAGACCTTGCAGCCGCGATCATCGACGGTGCAGCGTCGATCGCCGTCGAGACACCAGGGCTTGTAGTCCTTGCACGCACCGCGACCACGGTCCTTCGTGGTCGCACAGCCTAGAGAACTCAAGGCCATCACCAATATTAAGATGCCGCGCACGTCCGCAGTGTCGCAGATCCCCTGGCGGGGTACGCGTTTGTCGATCAGAGACCTCGCCACGGTCGGCCGCGAGGGTCCTGTGTTAGACCGGGCTGCCTTGAGCGAGCAGGACAGCGATGTCGAGACCGAGTTCGGCGGCGTCGACTCCGCGGGGCTATGACCGCGAGATCGCAACCGAGTGCGGCGCCTCGCCTGCCGATTGACGACGCTCGGGACGCTTTCACGGCAGCATTGGGGCAAGGCCGGCCTATCGTCGTCTCGGCGCCCACCGGTTCAGGCAAATCCACCCGTCTGCCGAGCTGGCTCGTCGACGCGGGGCTATCGCGGGTTCTGGTGGTGGAGCCGCGTCGGCTCGCCGCCCGCGCCCTGGCGGGTTGGGTCGCACAAAGCCGCGGAGACAAACTCGGCGAGGCGGTCGGATACCAAGTTCGGTTCGAGGGGCGCCACAGTCCCGACACCAAGATCTTGTTCGTCACACCCGGGGTCGCACTGGCGATGTTGGCCGAGGGGGATATGTCGCGAGTCGCCCCGGGCCTCGACCGTTTCGACGCGATTTTGGTCGACGAGTTCCACGAACGCGCGTGGGAGGTCGACCTCGTCGTCGCGCTGGTTCGACATGCTCGCGCAACCCGGGACAAGTACCCACAGCTCACTGTGTGCTCTGCAACACTGGCCGAGGCTGAGTTGGCGATGACCTTGGACGCCGCCGTCGTGCGCAGCGAGGGGCGTGCCTTTCCCGTAGACATCGAGTACGAGGGCGAGGGATGGCCCAGTTCCCGCGACATCGAGGGGCGCATGGCGACAGCCGTAGCCCGCGCACTGACCGAACGAGATGGTGATGTCCTCGCGTTTCTTCCGGGTAAAGGCGAGATCGAGCGGACGGTACGCGCGCTGCAGGCTGTCGAGGTCGACGTGGTCGCAGTCCACGGCGGAATCCAACCAAGCAGACTGGCGGCGGCTTTGGCACCTGCAAGATCGCGGCGCGTCTTCGTGTCCACCAACGTCGCGGAAACATCGTTGACGTTCCCGGGTGTTCGCACCGTCATCGACTCAGGACTCGCCCGCATGCGGGTCCACCAGGCGGGCCATTCGGTGCTCGCCCTCGTACCGATCTCTGCGGCGTCTGCCGACCAACGAGCGGGTCGCGCGGGGCGCGTCTCGGCGGGCACCTGTGTGCGACTGTGGTCCCGCCAAACCACGCTGGAGCCCAACACGCCGCCAGAGTTGACGCGCATCGAACTGGACGATGTGCTGCTGCGAGCGGCAGCGGCAGGACTCTCAGCGCACGCGCTGGCCCAGGCTCCTTGGGTGACGCCGCCGCCGGAGTTTGCCCTTCAGGCCGCCCGCAAGCGCCTGACTGCGGCGGGTGATCTCGACGCTCACGGCGTAGCCTCGCCCCGTGGCTACACGCGCGCACGGCTCCCCGTCTCGGCCTGGGCGTCCAGGATCTTGTCGGACCCTCCGGAGGCACTCGCGCCCGTGCTTGCGGACATTGTCGCAATCGCAGATCTTCGTCGCGACCTGGTCTTGCCGGGCGAGTGCCACGACGCCGTGCACCGTGCCCGTCATGGGCTATTTGGCGGCGCACGTGACGAGGTCGAGGTCCAACTTCGAGCACTGTGGGACGGCGATGCCGCGAGACACGGTCTACACACGGGCGCCCTTCGAGAGGCACGTGCCGTCGCCAACCAGCTCCGCCAGCGTGTCGGTGCTCCACGACGTGCACCCGGGACCTCACGGGACTGGGACCACGCGGCGGTTGTCTCTCACCTCCTATCGCGGGTGCCAGAATCCGCGTTCGTCCCCCGCAAAAAAGGGCGTGGCAGCGCGCGCGGTTCAACATCCCGCGGCGCCGCTGCGTGGGGCAATGGTGAGCATGAGGTCTTGTTGCGGCCGACATGGGTTCCCGGTCTCGATGCCGACGCGCAACCGGCCTCTCCGACCGCGGCCATTGTCTTGGACCTCGAATGGCTTAGCGTAGGGCGCGGCGCTCAAGGCAGAGGACGCCTGGCGCTCGCCTGCCGTCTCAAGGACCTTCTCAAAGCGGGGATCGGAGAAGCGACGATCGGTCCCGCGATTTTGGTCCGCCAGCGAGGCCGCAAGGTCGTGATGGCCGACATTCAGATCACGCACGCGGGCACGACGTTGCAAGACGAGCGTGGACCGTTGACTGGAGCCGCGCTGATCACGGGGATCGCACAGCTCATGTTGGGCGGTCGCTGGCGGCATCTGGAGGCAGCGGCCATTCTCGACGCACTTCATGTCGATGCGTTGCTGCGTCAACTCGCGCCCAAGCCCGACGACGAGCCCTGTGGTGACCCGGTCGCCGTCGTTACCGGTCGTTTGGTCAGATTGGGAGTGACATCCGCCGAAGACGTGGAGCTGCTCGCCGCGTCGGACTTAGCGCCAGACGCGGACACGACCGCGCTGGAGCGAGGCATCGACGCTCGCGAGCCGGCGTCGCTTCTGCGGGACTTCCCGCGACTGTGGTCATTCGAGGGCACACGCTTCGCTTGCGGCGTTGATTTCAGCCGCCGATGCGTCGTGATCGAACCCGTACGATCGGTCGGCAAGGGACGTGAACCGCCGCGGGCCGTCCTCCCACGATTCCGCGGGTTCTCGGTGGAATACCGCAAAGCCAGCCGCCGCGTGCGGCTTCGCTGACCCACCGCCTAGGCCCAGCGAGACCGCCAGGTTCAGCAATCTCCCGCGTCCCGCGTGAGCCGTCCATAGGGTGATCGACCGTTCAACGCCCGCGCGCGGCCGTCCACGGACTCGCCGCTACCCAGACCCGCGGCGTCCGTCCACGTTAGCGGGGCGTGTCGCCGCCGCGCCCTTGCCACCCACGACCTGCACCCACGACCTGTCATGGACCCCACAGCAGCCCCGAACTCTCCCCTTCCTGGACGCACGCAGACGAACATGCCCATCGCGCCGCCAGACGCAGAGACGCTGCGTGGTCACGGGAGCCCGTTCCGCGGCCGGCTTATCGACTACGCCACGGCGCTCGTGCAGGCCCCCGCGGCGATCGTCGAGGACATCCATCGCCCACGGCGCGCCACGCTGCTGCGATTGACGGGCCTCGTGCTGGCGACGATGTCGATCACGGGGCTGGTCGTCGCGGCATTCTCGGGTGGGCTGCAGTTTCTGATCGTTCCCGCCAAGCTCAGCGCGGGCATGCTGCTGTGCGCGCTGTTGTGCCTACCGAGCCTCTACATTTTCTCCAGTCTCTCGGGGGCGACGCAGAGCCTGCGTGAGACAGCGGCGGCGCTGCTGATGGGCGTGGGCCTGACCGGTGTCCTGCTGGTGGGTCTCGCTCCGGTCAGCTGGCTGTTTTCGCAGACGACGTCTTCGCCCGGCGTGATGGGCACGCTTCACATCGTCGCCATGTTGGTCAGCAGCGCGTTTGGTCTGGGCCTTATTCGTCGGGTGCTGCGCGCGATGAACGGCGGGACTTTCTCGGGCCTGCGCGGCTGGGGGATCATGTTCGTACTGGTGCTGCTGCAGATGACCACCACGCTGCGACCGTTGGTCGGCCCCTATGAAGGCGAGTTGTTGGGCGACAAGAAGTTCTTCATCGAGCACTGGGCCCAGGTCGCGAATGGCGACGAGCCTCGCGCCCAATGACCCCTCTCCAAATGATCGACGGACCCACAACGGCGTGCCGCATGGACGCCCAGACCGTGCAGCGGGTGCGCAGCGGCGCGACGCTGCGTCCTCTCGTGCTGGGCTGCGTGGCAACCATCGTGGTCGGCGCCGGGCTGTACGGCGCGACGATGGGGGCGTGGCGCAGTCCCACGCAGGCGGTCTTCGGCGGGCTCAAGTTGGTCGCGCTGTTCGGGGGTCTGTTCGGGCTGACCACGCTAACCAATCTCGTGGCCTCGGGGCTATTGCGGGCGCGGCTGTCCGCCAGCCAGGTCGCCGTCTGCTGTCTGCTGGGCCTGTCGGTCACGGCGGCCCTGCTCGGGGCCCTGGCTCCTGTGTCGTGGTGGTTGTCTCGCAACGCGCCGCCGCCATCCGACATGCAGGCCTCGGTTGCCGTGGCGCAACGTCTGCTCGGCGGACACGTGATCGTGTTCGCCATCGCGGGCGTCGTCGGGATCCACCGCATGTATGGCCTGCTCCGCGCTCTCATCGACGACGTTGGTGTCGCACGCCGCGTCCTGTGGGCTTGGCTGGCGATCGAAGGCTTGGTCGGCGCCCAACTCTCGTGGGTGCTCCGCCCGTTCGTCGGCAAACCGGATCTTCCCGTGACGCTGGTCCGATCCGACGCGTTCGACAGCAGCTTCTTCGACGAGGTCGGCCGCATCACACGTGCCGCTTTTGGGGACGTTGGCCCGTGGCTGGCCGTGGCCGCGGTGCTCCTCGCCGCCATCGTCATCGCGGGCAACCTGCAGGGGCGGGCGACCGCGACGTTCGAACTCAGCGCAGGCGGTCTGCGGGTGCTACGGCACGGCAGCGCCACGACTGCGACGATCCCGTGGGCCGAGCTCGCGTTCGT
>JAESSZ010000739.1 GCA_016763875.1 Nannocystaceae bacterium | reverse complement strand
GATGGTGATGGTGATGGTGATGGTGGCGGCGATGGTGGTGGCGATGGCGGGACGCCGGCCGACTGCCAGGATCGCTGTTTCGCAAAGGCGACCGAGTGCGAGGCGCCGGACGAGGTCGCGACCGCATCCTGTAGCGCGTTGTGCAGCGCTGGGCTGAGCGAATCCAGTCTCTCGTGCCTTGAGTCGTTGGACTGCGCAGCGCTCGCCAATGGCTTGGACGGAACAGCCTGCAGCGGCGACGATGGCGACGATGGCGACGATGGCGACGGAGGCGGCGACGCCAACATCGGCGATTCGTGCAGCTGCAGCACCGCCGACGCCGACTGGGAAAGCTGCAGCGGGACCGATGGTCCATGCGCAGACCTCACGTGCTACGTCACCTTTGGCAGCGGCATCTGCTCGCAACCGTGCACATCCGATGGCAACGGCGGCAGCGATTGCCCAACCGGCGAATGTACGGTTCAGGTCGTCCAGGGGGTTGAGGTCGGCACCTGGTGCGTGCCCTAGTAGACCCCTCACCGCGCAGTTCCAACCTCGCTCGCGTTTTCCCGTGGTCAGCGAATCTCAAGGACTGTCCGCAGAACTAGCCAGCCTCGCGCGCGCCGCCTCGCCAAAACTTCGCACGATCTCGCCCGCAGGTTCGATCTTGTCGATCGTGTCGACGCTCATGCCTGCCTGGAAGAAGTCCTGGTAACGGCTGCCTTCAAGTGACGCTCGCTTGAGCTGCCAGACCGACCGCAACGAGTAGTAACTGCGCGCCCAGTGCTTGAACCGACGATGTCGCAGCATGCGACGGCCCAGCCAGCCCGCATCGGTCCCAGTGCGTTGCACGTGCGGCGTGTTGATCACTGCCACGGGAACGCCAGAGGGCCGCAGCGTGTGAACGATGTCCTGCTCCTTGGCGGTCAAGATCGCGCCCTTGTAGTCGGCGTGGGCGAGGCACTCTTCGCTCGCAATGAAACGCGTGCCAAGTTGCGCCGCGGCGTAGCCTTGCTCGAGGACGTCCGCAAAGGCTGCTTCGTCGCCGATGCCGCCCGCACATACGAGCGGAACCCCAAGATCGCCGAGGTCATCGATGAGACGTCGCGGGTCGGACTCGCCACTGTGGCCGCCAGCCCGCGCGTTGACGCAGATGAGGCCGTCCACGCCGCCGTCGAGCGCCTTGTCGGCCCACTTGCGATTGGTGACGTCGTGATAGACGACGCCGCCAACGGCGTGCACCTTGTCGACCACCCACCTTGGATTTCCGAGCGCGGTCACAAAAAACCGTACGCCCTCTTCGAGCGCCACGTCGACCCACGCCCGCATGCGCTCCAGGTAGATCTTCGAGGATGCTTCAATGAGCGCGTTGAAGCCGACGGGTTTGTCGGTCATCGAGCGGATGAGACGAATCCCGGCCCGCAGCTCGTGACCGTGCACGAAGCGCATCGCTATCGGCTGGATGATCCCAATCCCACCCGCAGCCGAGACGGCCGCGACAAGCTCGGGGTTGCTGCATGGGTACGTCGCGCCACAGATCAGCGGAACTTCGATGCCGACATGGCGGGTGAATGCGGTCTCGAGCACGTGACTCATCGGTACCGCGCACCGTACCAAGGCAAAGCGTCGCCGCCCGTGACCCTACGCGCGGGGGTCGTTCAATGAGTGCGTCACTGGGCGACGGGTCGCCGGATGAACTGCACCACCGCGTGCGTAAAACGAGGTCCACAGCGCTCCAGATGGGCCGCGTGGTCGCACCCGGCCAGGATGACCCACGCCCGATCGGCGTGCCCAAGCCGTCGAAAAAGTGCGGCTTGCTTCTCTTTTGGCGCGTACGGATCGCGCTCACCATGGATCAACAATGTCGGGACCGCGACCGCCTCGGGTTTCAGCGCGTTCCACTGCTCCGAGCCGCGCCAGTCTGCGCGGACAGGGTCGGCGGCGACCGCTGCCTTCGCGAAAGCATCGGCCCCGCGCTGGGAGATCGCCCCACGCACGATGAAGTCCTCCGCCGCCGCCTTTGTGGTGGTTTTCTTGCGCGAAGGTGTGCGATCCGGAGGGTCGGCGGTATAGGTCTGCGCCGGATCGCGGGGGTAGCCGAACAGCACCAGCGACGACAGCAGCTCAGCGTGTCGCTGCGCGGTGAGCTGAGCGACGAGTGAACCCAACGACCAGCCGAGCAGACTGGGCTTTGCCAGAGTGGGATGTTTGCTGCCAACAAATCGCAGCACCTCTGCGAGATCTTTGTCGGCGCGGTCCGGGGTTAGCCATCCCGTGTCGTCCCGTGGCGTCGCCCCGTAGCCGCGTAGGTCCACGGCGTAGACCGCGAACCCCTGGGCAACGAGGGCATCCATGGAAGAGCGCGACTCGCCTTCGACTTGGAGATCGAAGTCTGGTCGGGCGCTCCACGTTCGGCCGTGCAGAAGCACGATCACATCCCGTGGCTCGGCGGCAGTCTTGAACCAAACGGAGATGGGATGACCGTCGACATCAACCTCGAGACGCTCGGCGGGCGCCGTCTCGTCAACGACCGTTGCGCGCGACACCACCGGACTCGGCGCCGCGACGGTTGCCGGCGCCGCAGACACGCGATCGGCCGCGACGCTGTCGGCTCCAGCGCAACTCAGGGAAAGGAACGCGACGGTAATTTGTAGGCGCAGCATCGAGATGGCCGCACCATACTCTGCTTGGATCCCCGCTAGGGTCGGACCTACTTCTCGTACGCGTCGAGCGCTGACTCTTTCAGCAGACAAGCGGACTCATCGCCCTCGTTGTACCCGCTATTGTCCGAGGCGTAAGGCTCGTTGAGGTTCGCCCAAGTCAGGGAGTACCCCGCGTCGAAGCACTCGTTGAGATGGACGTCGCCAAAGCGAAGGTCGCCCTCCCCCTCGACTTCCAGAATCTGCGCTCGGGCCCGGCCAGCGAGATCCGCGTCCCACACCATGTCGACGGTGACACGCTCGTACTCGGGACCGCTCCAGCCCTCGTCCTCGAACGGAGCCCAGCTCGCGAAGTGGAACAACCCGGAGCCGTCGGTCTCTCGGTGATAGACGTAGGTCTCGTCTTTGTAGTCGAGGTCTTCGCCGTCCCTTCCGTTGGTGTAGCTGAACCCGACGAACTCGATGGTGACGTCCTTGTCTTGCTTTTCGCCGCGAGAGAAGTCCACACGAACCTGCCCGGCGACCGTGTCGGCGCCGACATCCTCCTGCAGCGCCTCCAACTTGGAGATAACATCGAAGTCGATCGTGAACCCACCGCTGCGTGACTCGCCGTCGACCGCGAGATTGCCGGTAAACAGGACGACCATCTCGGACTCGGATGCTCCACGCTCGCCCACGAGGACTTCGAACTCGACCTCGTCCTTGTCGCCGGACACGCGGGCCATCCAAGACGCGTCTTCGCCGTTCTCGGCGTCGTGAGGCCCGTAGATGTTCCAGCCGTCCACGACATCGCGGGGAGGCTGCGCGTTGAGTTCGTCGAGCATCTCGCCGAAGTTCACCGCCATCTCCGCGACCCAACGGTTGACGTCCAGCGCCACCTCGTCGGCCATCTCCATGACCTGGCCCTTCTCGCCCAGCACCCGAAGGCCTGACGTCGGGGTCTGCAGGCTCACGTCGTCTCGCTGGAACGTCGGCGTCGGCGTTGGCGTTGGAAAGAGGTCGAAGCAGCCGGTGAGCGGCAGCGAAAGGCCAGCGACGAGAGTGGTGACGGCGAGTTTGCGACCGAGCATGTCCCCCTGGACTGCGAGGGTCATTCCGGGAGCAAACGTGAGTCTTTACGGCGACTTACGATTCCGCGAGGCTCCGATCAGGGTGTGGTGTTGCGAGACACCACGCAGAGGATTGCGACAGGTTCACGGGCTCACAGGTAGGCGCAGCCGAGCTTCGCAGCCCGGACCGTCGGTCCGATTCTCCAGGGTTAGCTGTCCTCCGTGAGCGCGCGCGATCTCGCGGCTAAGGACCAGTCCAATGCCCGAGCCGGTCGGCTTGGTCGTGTACAGCGGCACAAAAAGGTTCGCCGTATCCAGCAGCCCCAGCCCCTCGTCGCGAACCCAGACATCCAGCCAATCGGCGCCCACCTCCCAACCGAGGGTCACCGATCCCTCGGTTTCAAGGGCTGCATCGACGCCATTGCGCACAAGGTTGATCAATAGCTGCTCGAGCTGACCGACATCGGCGACCAGCTCGACCTCGGGCCCAGGCTGTAGCTGAACTGCCATCCGCGTTTCGAGAGCAACGACTCGCTCAGCCCACATCCCGACATCCATCGGCCGCGGCACCAGCGGAGGCAGCTTGGACAACTGAGCGTACGCGGCCATGAAGCTTCCCAGTGCCTCGGCGCGACTACCGATGATCCCCACAGCCTTGGACACGTCCTCGCGCGACGGCCCGTCGCTGCCAGCGCATTGCGTCGCGAGTGCTTCTGCGACCGACTGGATCGGGGTCAACGAGTTGTTCACCTCGTGGCTCAACACTCGCACGACATCGAATGCGGAACGTCGCGCCTCCTCGTCGAGCACGCGGCTCAGATCAGAGAGCACGAGCAAGGTGAACGGACGCCCTCCCTGCCTGAACTGTGCGCTGCGGAGCTGCCAACGAGCGTTCACCAAACGCAACGGCTCGACGATCCTCGGGGTAGCTCCTTGCAGCCACGCGGCAATCTCAAGCTGCTCTGCCGTCGCGCCATGAACATCCTCGCCGCGCCCAAGTAGCGCGTTGGCGGCACGATTGGCGAGCCGGACTCGTCCCTCCTCGTCAAACCCCAACACTGCAACATCGACTTGGTCCAACAAGCGCTCAGCAAGCGTCGTAGCGTCGACAGCCTCCAAGCGGTGCGCGTCCAGAAGATCGGCCAACCGATTGGTCGCCTGAAGCGCTTCAACCATCGGATCCGCCGAAAAGAGGGGACTGGCGGCGGCACCTCGAGAAGGGATTCGCGCCCGAGTCGAATAGTCGCCTTCTCGTAGAGCCGTGACGAGGTTGGACAGTGTTCGCAATGGACGCTCAATGCGAGTCACAAGCGCGACGCCGGCCCCGGCCCACCAAGTCAGCGCCGCCAAGCCCAGGGTCCAACGCAGCGCCACCGTGAGGTCCGACTGAGCCAGCAACACGACAAGCACGACTCCCAGCGGCAACCCGGCGATCGACACTAGCAGCAGCACGCGAAGCTTCGACATCATGCGTCTATCCGAGGGTCAGTCCGTCCGAGGGTCAGTCCGTCCGGAGATCGAACCGTTCCAAGCGACGGTACAGCGCCGCCCGCGACAGCCCCAGTGCAGTCGCGGCCTTCGTCACGTTCCCACCGACGCGAGTCAGAGCCTCGGTCACGACCCGTCGCTCAACCTCGTCGAGCGTCATGCCCAGGTAGGCCGTCGAGGGGTGCGTGGACTCGACGGGGCGCAGTCCAAGATCTTCGACATCGATAAGTTCACCGCGCGCCATCAATACGCCGCGCTCTACCGCGTGCTCAAGCTCGCGAATATTGCCGGGCCAGCGGTGGCGCAACATCGCCATCTCGGCCTCGGGCGTGAACCCCTTGACGCCGCGCTGGTACTGCTCGGCGCAGCGACGAAGGCAACCCAGGGCCAATCCAGAGAGGTCTTCAGTGCGTTCACGCAACGGAGGTAGTCGCAGCTCGATCGTGTTGAGGCGATACAGCAGGTCTTCGCGGAAGTGGCCATCGCGTACCGCTTGCACGAGATCGGTGTTGGTTGCCGACAGCACGCGCGTATCGACGGTACGAACGTGCGAAGACCCCACCGGTCGGAATTCCCCGGTTTGCAGCACCCGCAGAAGCTTCGCCTGCTGCGTTGGTGGCATGTTGCCGATCTCATCCAAGAGAATCGTGCCGCCATCAGCCAGCTCGAAGAAGCCGACCCTCTCCGACTTGGCGTCGGTGAACGCGCCTTTGACGTGTCCAAAGAGCTCGCTGTCGAACACACCGTCGGCAAGCCCGCCCGCGTTGACGATCACCAACGGCTCGTGCGCGCGTGTCGAGTTGCTATGCAACTGCTTGGCAAGCACCTCCTTGCCCGTCCCGTGTTCTCCCGTAATCAGGACGTTGGCCATCGACGGCCCCACACGTGCAACCACCTCGAGGATCTCAGCCATCGCTGGCGCGTTCGCGATCATCTCAGGTGCGTGGCCCGACCGATGCTCCTCGAGCTGCTCGAGTTTTCGCGCGCGGCGCAAAGCCTGCCCCAGCGCCAACTGTGTTCGCAGAACGCTGAGCAGCCGTTGATTCTTCCACGGCTTCTCGACGTAGTCCTTTGCCCCGCGACGCATGGCTTCCACCGCCACCTCAACGCTGCTCCATGCCGTCATCACGACCACCGGAAGCAGCGGCGCAACCCGGTGGACCGCGGTGAGCAACTCGAGCCCTTCACGTCCCGAGGTCGTGTCGCGCGAGTAGTTGAGGTCGAGCAAAGCGACGTCGAACGTTTGGTTTCGCAGCGCTTCGAGCACCTGGTCCACCGACGTCGCTTGTTCGATCGTCCATTGCTCACCGGCCAGGACAAGCTCAAGCGCGTCGAGTATCGGTTGCTGGTCATCTGCGATCAGAACACGCGGCATCGAGGCGTCGTTATGACACGTCGGCACGATGCTGACCGCTCGCATGCTGGCGAGCCATCCCGTGAGTCCACGCATCTGTTCACGAACGGACACCCTGTCCGGGCCCGGACCGTTTGTGCCGAACGCCCCCGGCTCAACAGCCTTGTTTTAGATGCCCACGGCGCTGGCACGGTCGTTGCTAAGGGGTGAGTCATGGACATCCCCCTTACCCCACGTCGCTGGCCGCGAATCGCCGCGGTGGTCCTGGTCGTGGCGGTCGGACTCACGGCGAGCGTCGTCACGCTGGGTTCGATCGAGCCCGCCGTGCCTAGCGTCGCACGCGAGACGCTGTGGACGGCCAAGGTGCAACGTGGCGAGATGGTTCGCGAGGTTCGTGCACGCGGCAAACTGCTCCCCGTAAGAATCCGCTGGATCACCGCCCCAAGCCCCGCGCGTATCGAGCGATCCCACGTGAGGTCCGGGGATACTGTGGCTGAGGGTGCATTGCTGTTCGAGCTCAGTAACCCCAGCCTCGGCGTCGCGGCCGCTCGGGCGCGCGCGGACCGTGCGGCCGCCACCGTTTTAGTGGAAACGCTGCGTCGGGAGTCCGACCAAGCGTCGATCAAGGGGCGCTCCGCACTCAGCGAGAAGAATGTGGAACAGGCTGTCGCAACCGCGAACGCGGAGGCGCTCGGAACACTGCGCGGACGCGGCATCGTTGCCGGCCTCGAGCATGGAGAGATTCAGGCGCGCCGCGCGGCTCTGGACGAACAGGTCGCCCTCAGCGAACGCCATCTCGCCACCCAAGCCCGTGGCTATCGCGCGCGCATTGCCGCCCAGCGCCGACACGCTTTGACACTGGAGGACCTTGTCGTGCTTCAGCGGGCACAGGTCGAGGCGTTGATGTTGCGCACCCCGAACGCTGGCGTAGTCCAGGACGTCAGCGTCCACGAAGGCCAATGGGTCGTACCGGGAGATGTACTCGCGAAGGTCGCCGACCCAACAGAACTCAAGGCGGTTCTGGAAGTGCCTCAGTCTCAAGCTCGCGATGTCGCCGTCGGGCAACCGGTACACATCGAACTCTCCGATACCAAACTTGTGGGCCAGGTCGTTCGAATCGCCCCATCGGTGCAGGAGGGATCCGTCGCGGTCGAGGTTGCCCTGCGTGGCGAGTTGCCGAGCGGCGCACGCCCGGAACTGTTGGTCCACGGCACGATCGAGATCGAGCGAATCCCGAACACACTGTACGTCGAGCGCCCAGCCCAGGTCGCAGGAGCCATGCGAGCGAGTGTCTTCCGGATTGATCCGACCGGCGCTACCGCAACTCGGGTCGAGATCGAGTTCGGACGCCTCTCCGCGAAGACCATCGAGATCCTTCAGGGGGCGGAGTTGGGCGACACTCTCGTCGTGTCCGACACCTCCAAGTTCGCCCAACGCGAACGCATCGTGCTGCGGTAAGCAGCGACCCCACGTACCAACCGCCTGCCCAAGAAAGCCCGCACCCCATGCAGACCGAATCCACGGACCACGGACACACCAAGGAGCCTCTGCTCGTGCTCGACAATGTGACGCGGGTATTCACGACCCGTGATGTCGAGACTCACGCTCTCAAAGACGCGCATCTCGAGATCCACGCTGGCGAGTACGTCGCGGTCTCGGGTCCGTCTGGGTCGGGGAAGAGCACGCTACTGTCAATCCTTGGCCTGCTCGACGTGCCCACACGAGGTCGGTATCGACTGGCGGGATCCGAAGTCAGCGGCCTTTCGCGGTCGGCCCGGTCCCGCGTCCGAAACGAACGCATCGGGTTCATTTTTCAGGCGTTCAATCTGATAGACGAACTCAACGTCGCGCAAAACGTGGAGCTTGTGCTGCGCTACCGCGGAATGCCGCGTGCACAACGTCAGCCGCGCGTGCAGGAAGCGTTGGCCTCGGTCGGCATGTCCCATCGGGCACGTCACTTTCCAAGCCAGCTCTCCGGTGGGCAGCAGCAGCGGGTCGCGGTAGCGCGTGCGGTGGTCGGCCAGCCTTCGATTCTGCTTGCTGACGAGCCCACCGGAAACCTTGACTCCCACAACGGCGAAGCGGTCATGGATCTTCTGGATGAACTCCATGCGGCCGGAACCACGATCTGCATCGTGACCCACGACACCCGGTACGTCTCTCGGGCCAAGCGCGCGATCAAGGTCTTGGACGGGAGAATCGTAGACGAAGTCGCTTGGCCCAAACGCAACACGAACGCGAGCACAAGCCGATGAAACGCCTCCTTGAAGAGTTCCTCGACAACCTGCGATTCGGTGCCCGCACCCTGTGGAACGCCAAAGTGTTCACGACGATTGCAGTCGTCTGTTTGGCCCTCGGTATCGGAGGCACAACGGCGATCTTCAGCGTCGTCAAGACGGTTCTGCTGGATCCTCTGCCCTACCCTGAGCCAGAGCGACTGGTCGCGGTCGAGTTTGGGCCGTCCCCGCGGTCATGGTCCTGGTCCATGCCGCTGGTGGATCTGCTCGCTGAGCACCAGACATCATTCGAGAGCGTCGGCGGATTCCGCCCGATGCAATACAACGTCTCGACGACAGGTGAGGCGGTTCAAGTACCCGGAGCTCAGGTCACGCCAGGGTTTCTTGCCGCGTTGGCGATTGAACCCGTGGTCGGCCTGTGTTTCACGCAAGACGACGACCGAACGACTGCGGATCCCGTCGCGATGATCTCCTACGAGTTCAGCGAGCGTGTGTTCGACCATCCGACCGCAGCGCTCGGCGAGCCGCTGTGGGTCGACGGGTCCGCGTACACGATCGTCGGTGTCCTCCCACCTGGATTTGGCGAGATATGGGACCACGCCGATGTACTTCTCCCGCCCGGCCGCCTACGTGACTCATTCCCGCTGAATCACTTTGGAGCGCAACGATTCACGGTCGTCGGCCGACTCTCGCCTGAGTCGACCGTGGCTTCGGCACAGGCACAACTCAGTGGTTTGCCGACGCAGATCATCGAACGATGGCCACAGATAGGGCAGACCGGCGGGTTCACGATCGAGCTCAAGCCCCTCGATGAAACCATGGTCGGTGACTCGAAGGACACGCTGTGGCTACTGATGGCTGCGGTCGTGTCGGTGCTTCTCATTGCAGCGGCGAATGTGGCCAACCTGCTGCTCGCACGAGCGAACGTCCGTGTGCGGGAGACGGCGATCCGCCACGCCCTGGGTGCGTCGGCGTCGAGCATGGTTCGGCAGCATCTGACCGAAGGACTGCTGCTCGGGCTCATCGGGGGCGCGGCGGGACTTGTGGTCGCCAGCTGGGGTGTCGAGCTGCTCGCGCAAGAGGCGACAGACCTCCTGCCCATGGTGGGTAGGATACGTCTGGACCTTCCGGTACTCGCGTTTACTGCGGCAGTATCGATCGCCGCGGCCGTCGGCTTCAGTCTGGTCCCCGCGGTGGCGTCGGTACGAACCGAGTTGACCGGGCCGCTCAAGACCGGCGGTGCGGGTCGAGGCGCGCGCGGTAGTCGTACGACCCAAAACTGGATCGTCGGCGGTGAGGTGGCGCTGGCCTTGATCTTGGTGGTTGGGGCCGGACTGAGTCTCCGGACAATGCGTCAGCTCAACGCCGTAAACCTCGGGTTTCAAACAGACAG
>JAESSZ010000738.1 GCA_016763875.1 Nannocystaceae bacterium | reverse complement strand
CAGCAGGGGGAGCTCTCGTCCGATGAGCCATGACCGGCCCGATCACAACCGCCGCGGACAAGTTCGCGGCTGCAGCGCGGGCCGGGCCGCAAGTTCGCCGCGCGGTGGGTCGATGGTCAACCGGTGACTCAGGCGGCCAGCGTCTTCGTTTACGGAGACCTCAACTGTCCGTTCTGCTTTGCATTGCACGAGCGACTGGCGGTTCACGAAGCGAGGGGCATGACCGTTGGTTGGCGATTCGTTGAGCACGCGCCGGAAATGCCCACGCACGCGGCCAAGGCGCGCAGCGAGGAGCTTCGCGAGCTTGAAACTGAGATGGTCGCTATCGCGCAACGGGCCCCCGATGTTGTGGTGAACGCTCCGCCCTTTCGCCCGCGTTCGGGGCCGGGGATCGCGTTGCTCGCCGAGGCACTGCGACACGCTCCAGAGCAGACGACCGCGCTGCGACGTTCGCTTTTTCGCGCGCTATGGCAAGACGGCATCAACATCGCCGACCCCGATGTCCTGGCCCACCTCGCGGATGAGGCAGGTCTGGGTGGACTGCGTTCGGGCCACCGAGCGCACGCGCAGGCCGCCGCTTGGACCGACGACTGGCGGACGCAACGATACAACAGGATTCCCACCGTGGTCAGTCAGCACGGGGCTACGTTGCTCGGCCTTCCCACTGCGGAACGGTTGGACCTGTTCCTGCGGTCGGGGCATTTCGGATCCAGTACCGACGACGTCTGCCGGCCCACGGACTGAGTCGACGACTCGCTTATGTCGGTGGGGCCAGTTCGGTGGGGCCAGTTCGGTGGGGCTAGCCGGTCTGTGCGCAGTACCCAAACGTAGCCGACCATCCGGGCTCAAGCGTGGCGTTAAACGCCTCGCCGACAAAGGTCGCGCTGCCATCTTGCTCGGTGTACGTGCTGCTCCACGCGGTTGTGATCATGCCCGCGATCGGCAACTCAACCTCCCATGTCACGTTGGCGTCGGAGATGTTGGTGACCGTAACGTCGTTGCACGAGCCGGTCGGCCACGAACTGGACTGAACAACTTCGACTTCGACCTCGGAGTCCCCGGGAGGTAGCGCGCCAGTCTCGCCGTCACCAGAGTCGGCGTCGTCGTCATTGCCATCGCCATCGCCATCGTCAGGCCCCGGGTCTGGAGACGGCGGCATCGCGTCCCCCTCGATACGTTCGACAAAACCGGGACTTGCGATCAACGTCATGACCACGCTGTCGAGCCGCCCGTCGGCCTCGACGAAACCCACGGCGACTTGTTGCGCCAGACAGGCGAGCCCGTCGTCTTGGTCCAAGCCCCCCAGCGCATAACGGGTCCACTGCTCGGCATAACACGCCGTCACCTCCGACGACTCGGCCAATAGCGCGGCCATCTCGGCCGCACCATCGAACGCACTGTCGTCCAGTCCGTTGATCGTCCCGGTCGCGTCGATCTCGTGAACCCCGTCCATGTCCTGCCAACGCCCGACCGCGTCGTAGTGCTCAAACCCGAAACCGATAGGATCGATGAGTTGATGGCAGCCGCCGCAGGCCGGATCCTGCGAGTGAATCGCGTAGCGCTCGCGGTTGGAGCTGTCGGGATCGATCTCGGGGATCCCGTTGGCCACGCCAGGCGGCGGTGGCGGAAGCTGGTTGCACAGGATCCGCTCACGCACCATCACGCCTCGGTGAATCGGGGATGGGGTCCGGGGCAGTGCATGCGTCGCCATCAAGGCGCCTCGCACCAGCAGCCCGGGGTCTCCCGAGAGTTCGACGCGTCGAAATCCCTCGTCGTCGGCCGCCTCGACCCCAGCCGCGGCCCCGTAGAACGCGGCCAGCTCGTCGGTCCAGTAGGACTCCTGCAGCGTCAGCAGTTCAGCAAACGTGCCGCCACTGGAGAAAACGCTTGCGACGACTCGGTCGAGTTCCCCCTGCATCGCGTCACGGATCTCGGGCGTGAACCCGGGGAACAGCTCGGCGTCCCGCGTCACCTGCTCCAGCAAGCCCACTTCGAGCCATGCGTTGGTGAAGCGCAGTTGCGCGGTCACGGCAGCCTCGGTGCCCAGGAGCCGCTCGGCGTGTTCGAGCCGCTCCTGCACATCACCAAGCGTGTCGTCGTCGGCTGCGGCCGCGAGCGCCTCGTCGGGCATCGTGCCCACGACAAGGTACGAGATCGCCGACGCAATTTCATGCGAGGTCAGCACGACCGTACCGTCGTCCTCAGCGACGCCGAGTTCGGTCCGGTACAGGAAGTTGGGCGACTGCAGCATGCCAACAATGACCCAGCGCAGACTCTCGGAAAAACCGTCTTCTGCCTCGATGTCGGCGTACAACGCCGTGTAGCGCCCTACTTCGGCATCCGCCAACGGCCGCCGAAAAACGCGTCGCCCGAAACTCCGGATAAACTGCTCGGCGCATGCGGCCTCGCCATCATTGGCAGGATCGCACGGCAGTACCGCATCGAGGTCAGCGATCAATCGTTCAGCAACGCTCTCCGACGCCTGGCGATACTGTTCTGCTAAGAGCGCGGAGACCGTCAGCGCCTCGGCGTGGTTGTCGTAGCCCTCCACGACGTTGTCGGCCGCCAATGCTAGCCCAGGGGCATCGGCCCCAAACAGACTGGTCAGGGTGGCCGCGTACTCCGCATGCGAAAGCCGCCGGACCCTCCGTGCAGGCAGTCGATCGATGCACGCGGCATCGACCCCGTCCTCGCCGCCGTCATCGTCACCCACGTCCGCGCCGTCACCATCGTCGTAACCGTCGTCGGTGTCCATCCCGGTGCCATCGGCGTCCGAGCCTCCACGACAACCGACGCTCGCGACGGTGCAGCACACCAGCAACGTCTGGATCCAGGCTGCAACCTTCATTGCGACACCAATCCCGGTAGAGCGCCCGATCCGTGCGCGGGATTTCCAAACGTATCGTTGCTCAAGCCCATGGCCTGGCATATCGACACGAGCAGTTGATTGTGCGGTGCGCCGCCAAAGTCGACATACCGCCCCAAGTCGAAGCAGTCCCCTCCCCCGGCCACCACAAACGGAACGTCGAGGCATTCGTGCAAGCGCCCGTCCCCGAGTTCCTTCGCCCACAGCACGACGGTGGTATCGAGCATCGAGCCCTCACCGTCTGGGTCCGGCAGCGCATCGAGTTGTCCCAACAGGTAGGCGAACTGCTCCGCGTACCACCGCTCGCAGTCGATGAAGCGACCGACACCCGCGACGTCCTGGTCACCGATGTGGGAAAGCGAATGGTGCCCCTCGCCAACCCCGAGCCATGAAAACACGACCGGACCGACGGTGTGCGACCACTGGATTGAAGCGACCCTCGTCATGTCGCACAGCAACGACATCACCAACAGGTCCATTTGGGCGCGACCGACCACGGGAAAGTTGTCGTTGGCGATGGGGTCGAGCGCCATGGGGGCCGTCGGCGCGTCACAGTCGACCGCCTGCAGCCCCTGCTCGAGCGTCGCCAGGGCCGACAGGTGCGCATCGAGCTTGATCCGCTGCTGCGCACCGAGCTGCGACTTCATCGTCGACACCTCATCCACCAGCAAGTCGACGATGCGTTCCCGTCGTGCTCGAAGCCGCGTCGCCGCTTCCTCGCCGCCGACCGCGTCCGCAAACATACGGTCGTAGACGCTCGCGGGGCTGTCGTCGGGGGTGACAAACTGCGCCGGTCCTGCGTTGCTCATCCGCGTCTGCACCCCGCTACCCCACGGCGAGGTAATGACGCCGAACTCCAACGACGGGAACTTGGTCGCCGCCCCCAACTCAGCGGCGACGAACTGGTCCAACGACTTGCCTCCGGTCACGGAGTCCACAGCGCCTTGTCCGGTCAGCATCGCGGCCATCCCTCCCTCGTGGTTGGTCGCAGCCACGAAGTCGAGGCCATCGCAGACGATCAGCTTCTCGCGGAAGTCCTGCAACGGCTCGAGCACGCTTCCCGCAGGGAACGCGTAGTCGGCTCCGCTCCCCGAGGGACGCCAGTGCTCGTGAACCGTTCCGTTGGGACTAAAGAAAACCACAAGACGCTTGGCGGCCCCGTCGGGCGCGGCCATCGCCGAGCCCGGATTACCGGCCACCAGCGGCAACCCAGCAAGACCGGCAAGACCAACTTGAGTCCCACGAAGAAAACCACGTCGTTTGATCCGGCGTGCGGCAGCCGGGCACGGTCGGTGATCGGGCATGGCCACACGATACCGCCGACACCCACAGATGGGGGGAGCCAACCCTGTCGAATTGCATCGCTGGCTCGGAGAGTGGCGAGGTAGCAAGCGGGGTGGCGGAGCGCGTGAGCACCGCGTGGCAGCGACGTGGTTGTATCGATCGCCCGGCCCGTGCGTTGTAGCTATATGCGTCGCGCACTGACGTTCGTCCTTATTTGCGCCACGAGCTGCACCACAGAGCCAATCGGGGAAAACCCGGACACCGCAAACTCGGGCGAGCCGGAGTCGCCTTCTATCGAGTCGAGCGTTGCGAACGTACGACGGCTTCCACTCGCGACAGCTGAGGTGGGGTCGACCAAGATCGCCGTCGAGCTCGTAGCCGACGCGACGTATCACTTCCCATTCATCCTCCACCCCTTGGGCGGAACAACCGTCGCGAGCACCCGCAATCGAATCGCGCGGCTTACCGAGAACGGTACCGACCTGCAGTGGTCCAGCGCCGACATCAGCAACGAGCTGCCTCCAGGACAATACGGAGGCATCGAAGTCGAGCTCATCGGTGGTACCTGGCCGACGCACGTCGTCGGTGTACTCGCCGACACTCGGCCGCGGATGAAGAGTGTACGCAGGTACGTCCGCTGGTCCGCCGACGCTTGGCAACCGTGGCAGGCAGCGCCAGCGGCGGGCGGGGTCTACCTCGCGTTCACGGCGTGGGGCGACAAGGGGTTGCTTGGATTGCAGCACGTCGACCGCTGGTCGGGTCGCAGCAAGACGTTCGACCCGAGCATCGACGTTTTCCCGAAGGGTCGCGGCCCACAGGTTCCACGCGGATACATCCCGGTGACGCTCACGGCCAGCGCGACGGGCCACGTGTACGCGATAGCCTCGGAGCTCGACGACCACCGGGCACGATTAATCACCTGGGGCCCGGACGGTGGCGCAGCGTTGCAGGTCCTTGACCTCCCGGAGGTCGCAGGCCTAACGCCCCGGGCGGGGGACGTTCGTGTCGTCGAGGACCGCGGGGTGTCGGGAT
>JAESSZ010000737.1 GCA_016763875.1 Nannocystaceae bacterium | reverse complement strand
TCGTCGAGGGCCTTGGCGGCGCACAGTTTGCGTCACCCGGTGCCGTGGACCGACTGCGAAGTAGTCGCCAAGCCGCGGCAGCCGACCCGCAGGCCACGGTCGTGCTGTCCGCAGTGGACCCCGCCAATCCCTACGGTTGGCTGCTGCCTTGGCCCAATCGCGAACCGGCCGAGGGGAGCCCGCGGCGAGTCGCGGGTGCATCCGTCGTGCTCGTGGACGGGGAGGCTGCGCTGTTCTTAGACAAGGGGGGCAAACGCATGCTGACGTTCCCCGCGGCGGACTCACCGTCTGTGTTCTCGGCCGCAGCTCGGGCACTGCGCTCGGTTGCCGCGCGACAACGCGGCAAGGCACTCCGCATCGAGAAGATCGACGGCGTCGCCGCGCGCACCTCTCCACGTGCCGAGCAACTTCGCCAAGCCGACTTTGCCAGCGACCTCCGCGGCCTCACGCTCGAGGTTCGCTGATGCGACGCCGGCGAAGGCATACGAGCGCAAACGCCAAATAACCGAACGACCAACCGAACGAGCCGCGCGTCGGGTTGCCGAGACTGCACCCACCATCGTCCTGTTTGGACTGCGCAGGGGCATCGCCCTCGGTCGCCCCACCTGGGGTTGCGGCACCCGTCGTGGCTCCACCATCTTGGTCACCACCGTCAGCGCTGGTCGCTGGCTCGTCCCCGGTGTCGTCCTGCGGCAGACCACCGTCGTCGCCACTCATGGCTTCGCATGCGGGCAAGCTTCCCCCCTCGGGCTGAGTGAGTTCGATGTCCGCGCACGAATAGTAGCCAGCGAGCATCGTGGGCGAGCTGTACTGCAGCAGTTGCAACGCACAGTCGTCACAGACGCACTCGGGCAGCGCTAACTCCTGCTCGTATTCGACCTCACCTGAAATATCGGGTCGTACGCCCAACACCCAGTCGTCGAACCCGACGTCTCCGCTTGGGCTAAACGCGACACGGAACTGTGCCGAGTGATTCTGGGCTACCGACCAGCGAATCACGACATTCTCGCCAGCGACGAACGTCGTGCTCTCGGTGGTGGAAACAACGCCACCGCACGGACCGTCCATAAGGTAGTCCTCTGCGGTGCGGGGGGGCGGTTCAACAAGCTGTGAGTGCGCGAACACGACTGGCGATGCGACCAATAGTCCCACGCCGCCTAGCGCCGTGACCGTGGCTCGCAATCGCGCTGTTGTGTTCGGGCCGTTCACCGATCGGACGATACACCCACCCCACACGACTCCCGAACTTCCCGGGAGCTTCGTATTGAGATGGGTCCGCTCGGCGCGAGGGCCACGGCACTTCCACCGGCCGAGCTAGGCCAGCGTGTAGCGGGTCGCGCGTGCCTTGCCCGAGAACGTTACTTTTCCGCCCTCGATGAGACGGTTAAGCGCCGCCCGCGCCTGGAGTGGCGTACCGCCAGCTTTCCGGCGAATGAACGCGGCGGCGGTCGGCTTGCCCGATCCGACAAGCACGTCCAACACCGCTTCTTGGTACGCCTCGCGTCCACCCGCGGTGCGCGTGTCGACCTTACGGGCGCGGCCACCTTTGCTGGGAGCGGGCGTCGTCGCCTTGCTGCCTTGCGCTGCGGTGCGAGCCGCGGTTGCGCCGGGCTTGCTGCGCATCGCGTACTCGACGATTTCGCCGACCGATCGCCCGCTGCGCGCGGCCAGATCGGCAAGAGTGAGTTCACCAACGAGGTGTTCAAGAGCTGCTTGCGCCATATCGGGGCGGATAATACAGAAGACCGCACTAAATACTAGCGACTCCGCTGTGTCTGGAGACCGACTATTCCACCGTTCGATACCAATGTTTGGCCGGTGGCGATCGATTCCGAGCCAAGCCACCATTGCCGGCGACAGCGGCGTATCACGCGTCGGGGCAGGTAAAGCTCTCTCGGAAGCTTATCTCGCCAGGTGCCCAGTTTCCCTGCACCGCATCGCAGGCGGCAGGACACAGCCGAACGCTCTCGACGTCGTTGAGGATACTTACAAACCACTCGAACGTTGCCGGCTCGGCGCCGGGTTCGCTGCACAGCCCGTCGGCGACTCGGGTCATCGCCATTTCACCACCGCTGGGCCCGTCCAACAGGACTAGCTCAAGGTTGTCCGAACTATTATTCGGCCCAGGATCGGAGATCGGCCATCCGCAGGCTAGGCGCGGAACCGCAAGTTCCTCGAGGAATGCACGCAAGCCCACGACGCCTTCGCAGATGTTGCCAGAGATCCCGCCAGAGGCCTCCGCAACGGGCACCAGCCCCATCCCGCCTTCCATCTGACTGCATCCGAGCATGAACGCGACATGGAAGACACTGTCTGCCTGCAGTCTCGCCGCGGCAAGGAATGCCTCGAATTCCATCAGTTCGCCGGGTGCAGGCTCGGTATCGGTGAATGCAACGTAATGTCGGATAGAGGCACCGGGAGGCCGGAAGACACAGCTATACTTCGACTTGCTACCGTTGAATCGAGCTAGGGGTTCGATCACCCCAACATCGGCGTTGACCGCAATCGGGTCCAGACATTCATCGCCCAGACCACACATGTTGCAAACCTCGGTGGCGTAGGGCTGCTCGTAGTTGCTGGCTGCAATCAACGCAACCCGGACATCGCCTTCCTCGTAGGCCGACTCGACGTCAGCGATCGCCGCCTGGAGCACCGGGTGCGGCGTCAGCAGAGACGACCCGATACTGATGACCACGTCCGCGGGCAACGTGGTCAGTTCGTAGTCCGACATCGACGCCTCGCAGGCCGCGACACCGGTCGTGTCGTCCTCGCCGCTCTCTTCGACTGCCTCGTCGTCTCCCGACTCACCGGTGCCCGTACCCGTGCCGTCGGTGTCTGCCGAGCCCGATGAAGGGTCGTCGCCGCACCCGCACAGCAGGACAACGGTAGACAGCGCAACGCTCCCGAGACGTTTTGAGAAAGTCACGGCAGCGACGGTAGCAGCAAACCGCCCCTTGAGGCCGTCACGCACAACCGTGCCGACGCACGTTGGCGCACGCTCCTGGGCGCCAGGCACTGCCGCAGCGCGGCAGCGCCACAATCACCAGGTATCAGCCGGTGGGAATGTTTCCGCTAACCGCCGAGAGTGCCGCGCCGGTCATGTCGCTGTACGTGTAGGCGCCAACCAAGCCGTCGTACGACTGCACGGCGCCCGTCTCGGGATCGACGCGATGCGCCGAGCTTCCGAAAGCAACCGCCCACACGAACCCCTGGAAGTCGATGCTAATCCCGTAGGAACCCGGAACCGTCCAACTGCGATCGACCAAAAGCGTCTCGCGATTGATCCCACGGATCGTCCCCCCCGCGGCTGTCCACAACAGGTCGTTGTGACCCGCGTCTGCCATGCAACCCGAGCTACCCAGCCCCGAGGCGGACTGCGCCCAGGTATCGGTCGCGGGGTTGTAGCGTTGCACGATCGATCCGCAGATCCAGACGTAGCCGTCGACATCGACCGTCATCCCGTAACCACTAGCGACGGGTGGAGTCCAGACCTGCGACGTCATGTTGGCAAGCGTGACCTTGATGAGACGAGAACCGCCGAGTTGCGTGCCCCAGAAGTTCCCCTCTGAGTCGACCGCGCCCCCGTAGATGCCGTACTGATCGCCCACAAGCCCCGCGATGACGACCGAGTCGAGGATGGTGCCGTCGTCGCCGTCCATCAAGACGACGTCGGCCGTGGTCGCGTTGCCGTTGCGTCCCGCCGTCCACAACAACTCATTGTCGTAGGAACACGTCGAGTAGTTCCATTCGCCCTGGCCCCAGGCCACGGGACGCTGGCTGGTGTACGCGAATGGGGTGTGCCACGCGCGGCATTCCTCTTGATCCCACGGCAGCGCAACATTGGTCGTCGAGGTCTGAATGCCCGGCGTGCCGTTGGTGTCCTGGCAAAGGTCTTCGGTGGCGTAGAACTTGGTCACGCCGCCACTGCGGCTGGCGACCGCCACGTGGCCCGACAGGCTCACTGAGGTTCGCGAAGGGCTACCTGCGCCATCGGGTCGCACTTGAAAGCGGCCGACCTCGGTCACTGTCTGCGTATCGAGTTTGGAGATGGTCCCCTGGGTGCTGTTGGCCGCCCACAAGTACGAATAGTCGGGTCCACCACCACCGCCCCCCTTGCCGCCACCAACCCCGCCGGGCTGGCACGTGGTGGTGGGGTCGATGTCCGGCGTCGCGTTGACGTCGAACTTAATAGCGCCGACGCCATCACCTTCACCGTCACCGTCGACTGGGCCGTCGCCGCTGCCCTCTGCGTCGCCACCTTCGCCGCCCTGCTCGCCCCCACCCGCTTCCCCGCCTGCGGGGATCCCCGCGCTGTCGGTTCCCCCGTTCGCACGGCCGTCCTTCGCATCACCGCAGCCGAGCAGTAAACACAGGCTCGCGCCCATTCCCGTGGCAATCGTATTGGTCCGCATATCCGTTCATCCCAGCGACGTTGGCAACCTTCCCCCGAAGGAACCCCTGCACAACACGCTTCCGGGCCAGTGTATCGGTTGCACTGCCTCGATTCGAGTTCAAAACACATCTGGGGGTGGGACCTGTAGGTTTTGAGGTCACTCGAAATCCTCACGGCGGATACGGCGCCGAACGATCCGGCGCCCTCGGGCATACAAGAACACGGTGACCTCGGACGAGGAATTGCTGAGCGCGTTGCGGGCCGGCGATCTGGCGGCTTTCGATGTGCTGTATGGCAGGTACGAGCGTCGGCTATTTGGCTACATCCAGCGGATGCTTGGCGACGAAGAGCGGGCCAAAGATCTGCTCCAGGACGTTGTGTTCACCGTCGTGACCGACGAAACGTTCGACCCCGAACGGGGTCGCTTCGGGGCGTGGCTGTTTACCGTTGCCCGCAACCGCTGTCGGCAACTCACGCGCCAAGTTGAGCAACGTGGCGCCAAGGAACATCTCTTGGACACAACCCCCAAACCGGCCATCGACGTCGAGGCCACGTTGGACCGTACGCGCAACGTTCGGACCGCCATGGCCGCCTTGACCGAGCCGCAGCGCCAGCTCCTGTTGCTCAAGCAGGTTGGCGAGATGACGTACCGAGAAATCGGTGCCGCCCTCGGAGTCGCCGAAGGAACGATCAAGTCGCGACTCCATGACGCAACACGAGCGCTGCGACGCCAACTGGTAGCTCTGGGAGAAACGCAATGAACTGCGACGAGTGCCACCCCCACCTCATCGACCACGCCCACGACGAACTATCGAGCGCACAGGTGGGACCGGTATCTAGGCACTTGGCCAAGTGTTCGAGTTGCGCGCTCGAGTTTTGCCAACTCCGCGCCGACTTGGATGGCGTCGCTCAGGTCTACAACGACTCGCCGGGTGTCCAAACCGCAGCTCGGTTGCGTCACCGGATTGCCGCCCACTTTGCGCCTTCGCGAGGTCAACGCGTGCTTAGAGTCCTCCGCCGCCCGATTCCGGCCTACGGCGCCCTCGCAGCGGCGGCAGTTCCTATTGCGATCTGGTTTGGTCTTTCGGCCTCCGAGCCGGGACTCGCCACAACAACACCGACCGAACTCGGCCCCGTCGTCATTGAACAGTACGACGGCCGCGGATTGATCTCCCTCGACCCCCACCTCCTGTAGTGCCCATGAAAATCACGACACTCCCTGTGCTCCTCGCCTCGCTGGTTTTCGCGCAGTCATGTGCAAGCGAGGATCCAGAGGCACTCCAAGATACCGACGACACCCGGCCCCGCAGCGCCAACGAGCGCGTCTTGCACGAGGATCTTCCGCACCGCGGCAGAAGTGACGGACCCCAGCCCCATGCGGGCCCGCCCGAGCGCCTTTCCGCCATGCCCGCGGCCCGCGAAGGATTCGATGAGGTCCGCGCATTGATCGAAGCTCACTACGTCGACGGAGAACTATCGGAGGACGAGCTTTGGACGGCAGCGATCGATGGCGTCATGGCGCACCTCATCCAACACAAGGACCAGCCCGTCAACGCACTGCTGCGGCCGAACGAACTAGCTGAGCTCAAGATCGGTAGTCAGGGTCGCCTCGTGGGGATCGGTGTGACTATCGAGCACATCGCGGATGTCGTGGTGATTAGGGGCCTCATTCCCTCC
>JAESSZ010000736.1 GCA_016763875.1 Nannocystaceae bacterium | reverse complement strand
TACCTGTCGCGCTATTTCCACTACCAACGTGCGCTCGCCGAACGCCTGCGAGAACGTGTGGCGCTTCGGCCGGCCGCGGTCGACCTCGCCCGCCTGCGCGAAGGCGTCGACCGATTGCTCCCCACGTCCGGCTCGGGTTTTGTCGCTCACGCCCAACAACGCCTCGCGGCAGTCGTCGCCGTTTTGCGTGGACTTACCGTGATCTCGGGCGGTCCGGGGACGGGCAAGACCACGACCGTGCTGCGAATCCTCGCCCTGCTGCAAGAACAGGCGCTCGGTGCAGGCCGTGCCCCACTGCGGATCCGCTTGCTGGCCCCGACCGGCAAGGCAGCCGCGCGCCTGGTGGAGTCGATCGAATCCGGTCGAGCGGCACTGCCCTGTTCAGATGCTGTCCGTGACTCGATCCCGGGGCAAGCGTCCACGATCCACCGCGCGCTTGGATTCCGCCCCGGCTCGCCCACCCAGTTCCGCCACGACGCAGACGATCCACTGCCGGCCGATGTCGTGTTGGTCGACGAAGCATCGATGGTCGATCTCGCGCTGATGGCCAAGTTGTTCGAGGCGCTGCCACCCAACGCCCGCGTGATTCTGTTGGGGGACAAGAACCAGCTGGCATCGGTCGAAGCGGGCGCCATCCTCGGGGACATATGCAACGCCGGCCGCACGCACGGCTACTCTCAAACCTTCGCCGCGGAAATAGCCGAACGTCTCGGAGCCCAGTACGCCCCTACTGCCACGGGCCCGGACAAGACCGGGATCTGGGATTGCATCGTAGAGCTCACGCACAGTTTCCGGTTCGAAGCTGAAGGTGGGATCGGCGGTTTGGCCCGGGCCATCGGTCGCGGCGACGCCTCCGCGGTGCTTGAGGCACTCGGCGAGCCCGTCTCGCCGGACATTGCCTACAGCGAGGAAAACTCGGGGGTGGCGTTGCTCGCCCTCGGCGACGGGGACGATCCGATTCGAGGGCTGCGACCGGGGGTCTTACAGGGCTTGGCAGCCATGCTCCGGCATCGCGAGCCCGCCAAACGGCTCGAAGCATTCTCGGACTTTCGTGTGCTGGCCGCCCACCGCAAAGGCCGCTTTGGGATCGAGCAGCTCACGCTCGGGATCGAGGCGACGTTAGAGGAGGCGGGGCTCATCCAACGAACCAGCCCGTTCTACGACGGTCGTCCGATCATGGTGACGAAGAACGACTACCAGTTGGACCTGTTCAACGGCGACGTTGGCATCATCAGCCGCGACGCAAACGGCCGCATACGAACCGTCTTCGCTCGACCCGACGGGGGCCAACGTATTGTATCGCCGCACCGGCTACCCCCGCACGAGACCGTGTTCGCCATGACGGTCCACAAGAGCCAAGGCTCCGAATTCGACCGCGTCGCGGTCATCCTACCGCCGGCCGTCTCGCCGATCTTGACGCGGGAACTCATCTACACCGCGGTCACGCGGGCGCGCAGTCGAGTGGTCATCCACGGCAGTGCAGCGGTCATCGCAGAGGCCACGAGTCGCCGCATCGACCGGGCCTCAGGTCTGCGTGAGGCCCTGTGGGGCAGTCAAGCCTGACAGCGCCCCCCTACTGGGCATTTCGGGTACCATCCCGGCCATGCGGTGCACGCTTGCCGCCTCAATCATCGCCATCACCTCGCTCTTCACCTCAGCGGGCTGCGACCGCTCGGGCTCCACGCATCGCCCCCAAGACGACTCGCTGCACTTGCCACGGGTGGGCGTTGGAGAGTTCCACGCCGAAGAAGAGCACCGTCCCGTCGAAGTGGAGGCAGTGCTCCCCCGAACAAGCCCGCGCACCCTGCAGGATGCCCTGCAAAAGGAGATCGAAGTCGTCGAGCACATCGTCGAGTTGTGGTGGGCGTCGCGACCGATCCACGAGGACGCGACTGATCCCCGTGTCCCACTGGTGTTCAACGAACTCCGCGAGCAAGCACGTTCGATGGACACGCCCGGGAGCTACACCGAAGCGTTGCGATACGCGTTGTGTAGTCTTGGCGACGGACACCTCCGCTTGGTCGACGAGCCGGGTGCAACTCGAAAATACTTCTCGGGCCTGCACTTTGACCGCGCAGGCGATCACATCGTGGTGTCCTCGCGCAGCGTCGGTACAGGCAAGGGCGCGCAACCCGAGCCGCAGGGACGCGACAAACTGATCGCGGCCGACGGTACGCCGATCGATGAGTGGATGGACCGCTTGTGTTTGGCGCCGGGCTCCACCAAACAGCATCGCCACGCAGTAGCGCTCGCCTCGTTGCGGCAGCAATCGCGCTTTATCCACGAGCAGCCCACGCCACGCGAACTCACCCTTCAGCGCCACTCGGGTGAGACGTACACGATCCAGGTCGACTGGCACGCCCTGGACCGCTCGGTCACCACGCCATGCGTCCGCGGCGTCATGCTCGACAAGAAACACAAGATCGGCATGCTGCGCGTCCACACGCTGTGGTGCGAAGACGACAACGGCGCCTTGTCCGACGTCGCCCTCGTCACGCAGCTGCGCGCGGCGGCCAAAAGCCTCAGAACCGCCACGCACATCGTGGTGGACCTGCGCGGTAACCCGGGCGGGACCGCGTGGGCCGGCCGACGCGTCCTGGGCATGCTGCGACCGGGCCGGACCGTATGGACGCAACAGCGCACGCGCCACCCGTACCGAGCGACAGCGCCCCGCGAGACGATCGAGCATCAGCCTGCGGCCACGGATCCCAAACTCAAGTCAGTGCCGCTGTGGGTGCTGATCGATGCGGGGTGCGCCGACACCTGCGAGTTGCTCGCCGGAGCGTTGCGCGCCACCGACAAGGTCACGATGGTCGGTCGGGCCACGGCCGGATCCGTCGGGAACGTTGCGACGTTTCGGCTGCCTTACACCGGCCTGCGGATCGCAGTGCCAGTCACGGAACACTCGCTGCCCGGCAGTGATCTGAACATCGAGGGCCGCGGCATTGCCCCCGAGATCGAAGTCGTGCGGGCGCCGAGCGACATTGGCGTTGGCGCCAACGCCGACCTCGAAGTCGCGCTCGAACGCATTCGGGCACTGCAGTGACCACCGGCTGGGTGGTTGTCACGGGGGCCTCGACGGGAATCGGCCGCGCGTGCGCGCTGAGGCTAGCGGCGCGCGGGATCCCGGTCCTCGCGGGCGTCCGCAGCGACGGTGATGGCCAACGACTGCTAGAAGCGGCAGGCGAGGCAAAGGACTGTCTCGTGCCTCTGCGACTGGACGTCACGGACGCAACCTCAATCGCGCAAGCCGCCACCGAGGTCGCGGAGCGTCTTGACGGGGCTCCCCTGCTTGGGCTGGTGAACAACGCCGGAATCGCGCTCGGCGGGCTTCAGGAGTTCATGCCGCACGCGGTGTGGCAGAGGCAGTTCGACGTCAATGTTTTCGGCGTGATCAACACGACCCGTGCCCTGCTACCGCTGTTGCTGGCGGCCAAGGGCCGCGTCGTCAACATCAGCTCCGTTGGCGGGATCATCGCCTCACCGTTTATGGGGCCGTACCACGCAAGTAAGTTCGCGGTGGAGGCGATCACCGCGGGGTTACGCATGGAGCTGCGGCCGTTCGGGGTCTGGGCGGCCTGCGTCGAGCCAGGCGCGGTCAAGACGGAGATCTGGCGAAAGGCCGACACGCTGATCGACGAACTCAAGCGCGAGCTTTCCCCCGAAGCACTGCAGAGATACCGCGCCGGGCTTGCTGCGATGGAGCATTTCACCGCCGACGCGGCAAAACGTGGCGTGTCACCGGATGCCGTGGCCAAACGGGTTGAGCACGCGCTGCTGGCCCCCCGCCCACGGGCGCGCTACCTCGTGGGCACCGACGCGCATCTGATGGTGCTCTTCCACTGGCTGCTGCCCACCCGGTGGTTTGAAGCGATCGTGGCCAAACTGACCGCGCGCGCGTAACCCGAGCCCTGCGAGACAACCATCGAGACAATCATGGAACTCGAGACTGCACTGCACCGCATCGTTGGCCAGCTCCTCACCTCCGAGGGTTTTCGCCTACCGATCCACGTCGCTTCGCTCGCGGCCAATGGCGCCTCGCTGTTTACTCGGTTCGAGTCGCCACCGCCCGGCTCACCGCCCGGCGCGTTCACATCCGAGCATGTCAGCGGTGACGTGCACGATGAGGGATTTCTGGCCCCGATCCATATCCTCGTCAAAGACGCGACCGGCCGGATCCGACTCGCGCGTCAGGGACCAAGCGGTACCCCGGTGTTCGTCGAGCTCGCGGATGACGCCGAGAGCCCGACTGCGGACCCGACGTCGTGACCGTCGCCGTCAGCAGCCCAGCATCTCGCGCGTCTCCGCCGGACTGGCCACCTCGCGCCCGGCTTGCCTGGCCACGGTGGCCATCGCCTCAATAAGATCGCCGTTGCCCCGAGTCCGTTCTCCGTTGGGCAGGTAGAACGTGTCCTCAACGCCGGTTCGCAGGTCGCCACCGAGCTCGGCGGCCGCTTGGTGCAGCGCCCAGATCTCCTGGCGACCGATCGCGGTCACTTCCCACGAACACCCAGGGCGACGGTAGTCCAACAACAGCCGCAACAGCCGCGGGTCGGTCGGCATGCCGGAAGCGACCCCCATGACGAAGTTGTAGTGCGGCTTGTCCGAGGTCATCCCCGTGTCATGGAACAGGCCGACCGAGCGCACGATGCCCACGTCAAAACACTCGAACTCTGGCGCGGCCCCGGTCTCCTTCATGACCTTGAGCATTTCGACGACCTTGCTCACCGGGTTGTCGAACACCATCGGCGGCCAAGCCCACGTGCCGTTGCTGCGCGCCTTGAGATAGTTCAGCGTTCCCGCGTTGCACGCCGCGATCTCCGGTTTCACGGCCCGCATGGCATCGCACGGGGCGCTGACGTCGGCCCCCATGACTCCCGTGCTCATGTTGATGACCACACCAGGACACGCCGCCCGCACCGCTTCGCTGATCTCGGCGCACAGAGCCGGATCCCACGTCGGCAGGTGCCCTTGTCCTGGCTCCTGACGACGAAAATGCAGGTGCATCACCGTAGCCCCCGCATCGAACGCTTCCTTCGCCGACGCGGCCATCTCGTCCACACTGACCGGCACAGGATGCCGTTGGGGGTCTGTGAGTACGCCGGTAACGGCACATGTGATGATCGCCTTGTCCCTGCCGTCGCTCATGATTCACCTTCGCTTTTTTTCGTAGTCCCTGCCGTCGTCTGCGGCTGCAGCGTCGCGAGAACCTGGCCCGCAGTGACCTGGTCCTCCGCCCGCACGCTGCAGGTCGCAATCCTGCCAGCGCGAGGGGCCGTGACGCGATGCTCGAGTTTCATCGCCTCGACGGTGACAAGCGCTTGCCCCTTGGCCACGGTCTCGCCGACGACGACCGAAACCCGAACCACGCGCCCCCCCATGGGGCTGCGCACATCGTCGCCCGTGGGCCCCTGCTTGTGACCAACCATGGGGGAGCGTTCGGAAAACACGAACGCGTACCCGGCATCATCGATGGCCACCGCCGCATCGCCGATCCGGGCCCAGGGGTACCGACGCCGCACGCCGTCGATCTCTGCATACAGAGACGCTTGCTCGTGCGCGATGATCCGGATGTTCACCTTCGTCTCGCCCACCGTGACGGTCGTGGTCCCACGCCCGTCAGCCGTGAGTTCGATGTTGCGCGAGGTGTCCCCGCACGACAGCTGAACCGGCCAATGTGCTCGGCCCGTGCTGTGCCAAGGACTCGCGCTGTCAACAAGACCGACAGAGATCGCAGCCAGCGCCCAGATCGCCGGTTCGGGCTCGGGCTTGCAGCCGGGCGACTCGCGAGCGTCGAGCGTATCGGTCTTGAACTCGCCGTCGACAAACGCGGGGTCAGCCAACAACTGCAGCAGCAACGCCCGATTGGTCGTCGGCCCCAGCAACACGCTGCTTGCCACCGCGTCCGCGAGTCGGCGGCGCGCCGCCTCGCGGGTAGCCCCCCACGCGATGACCTTGGCGACCATCGGGTCGTAGAACGCGGTGATCTCTTGGCCGGTTTGCACCCCATCGTCCACGCGAACGTGCGCGCCCGTGGCGGGCGTCCACAACGCGATGGTCCCCAGCTGCGGTATGAATCCGGCGTACGGGTCTTCGCAGTAGATCCGAGCCTCGATCGCGTGGCCGTCGATCCGAACCTCGATCGGAGCCAGCTTGGCGCCGTCGGCCACATCGAGTTGCAGCTGCACAAGATCAACGCCAGTCACCGCCTCGGTGACTGGATGCTCAACCTGCAGCCGGGTGTTCATCTCGAGAAAGTAGAACGCGCCCTCGTCATCGAGCAGAAACTCGACCGTGCCCGCGCCCACGTAGTCGATGGCCCTGGCCGCCGCCACCGCAGCGGCGCCCATGCGCTCGCGAAGCTCGGCATCGACCGCAGGCGAGGGAGCCTCTTCGATCACCTTTTGGTGCCGCCGCTGGACCGAGCATTCGCGCTCCCCCAGGTGCTGCACATGCCCGTGCTTGTCCGCGATGATCTGGATCTCGACATGCCGCGCGCCCTTGAGCCGACGCTCCAGAAACAACGCGCCGTTGCCAAACGCGGCCTGCGCCTCGGACCGCGCACTGACTAGCGCCGCAGGCAACTCCGCCAGGTCGTCCACCGTCCGCATGCCTCGGCCCCCGCCCCCAGCCACGGCTTTGACGAGCAAGGGCACACCAAGGCGGTTGCCCTCCGATACCAAGGTCGCATCGTCGGCGTGCTCCCCCTCGAATCCCGGCACCACGACAACGCCCGCCGCGCGCATCGTCCGTTTCGCGACGACCTTGTCCCCCATGGCCTCGATCGCGGCGGGACTGGGCCCCACAAACGTCAGACCCGCCTCAAGGCAGCGACGCGAGAACTCGGCGCGCTCCGCCAAGAAGCCGTAGCCGGGGTGGACCGCGTCGGCCCGCGAGCGTTTCGCCGCGTCGAGGATCGCCTCGATCGACAGGTACGATTCTCCAACGGGCCCCGGGCCAATGCGCACCGCAAGGTCTGCATCCGCCACAAACGGCGCGTCGTGGTCCGCGTCGGAGAACACCGCAATCGTCGTGATCCCCGCCGCCTTCGCGGAGCGAAAAATCCTCCGGGCGATCTCGCCGCGGTTGGCGACTAACAAGCGCTGCATCACGATCAGGCCTCGCCCGCCCCGGGCGCCCAAGCGGGAGCACGTTTCTGTAGGAACGCCGTGGTGCCCTCCGTGCCTTCGGGGCCACGCACCGCCTCGGCAAACATGTCGGCGGCTTGGTCCAGGAGACGATCGTGATCGACCGCGCCAACCTGCATCATGATCTTCTTGGTGGCAGCGACCGCCCCCGGGGCGCACCGCAGAATCTGCTTCAGCGCCGCCTCGAGCGCGTCATCCAGCCCGACTTGGTCCGCGACCACGGTATGGACCAGGCCGATAGCCTCCGCCGCGCGCCCGTCGAAGCGCCCGCCCGTGACAGCCAAGCGCCGCGCCTG
>JAESSZ010000735.1 GCA_016763875.1 Nannocystaceae bacterium | reverse complement strand
GAACGGCGTGCGCCCCTCTTCGGGAAGCAACGACTGCAAGGGCCGCGAGTCATCACCGAGAATATCCCGCACGGCGTTGTCGAACTCGTAACGCGTCAGTCGGCGCATCCCGGCTCGGCCGACACCGTCGAGCGGTCCGGTATCGTCTCCGGTTTCGGACCCGCCATCGCTGTCACCATCGCTGGTCGAGCCGCCCTCGCCCTCGGGCGGTGAAAAGGCGTCCTCGCCCCCATCGTCGGTCGAAGCATCAGCCTCGGGACCCGCCGAATCGTCCTGACAAGCCCAGGAGATCGAGATGAGCGCCGTGGCCGCGATCCGTGAAACCGTTCGTATCCATCGTCGTCCAACCCGATGCACCAGCTGGATTTAGCACGGTAGGCCGGTGCTGGCCACGTAACTCCCTATTCAGGGCCCTAGAACAGCCCGGCGCCGGGCATGTATAATTTGCCGGCAAGATGTCGCCGCCCGGTGTCTTACGTGAGTGGACCAGACAGGGGCGGCGGCGGCGGGAACACTTCACGTCATGGCAAGCGGACCCAACGGCGGCGCTGGCAATACGCGGAGCATCCGCGCGCGCCTCGTGCTGGCAGATCAACTCACGCGCGATGGCGACCTGATGCAGGCGGCATCCGTCTATGCCCAGGTTGCCCACTCCTACGCTAGCGCCGGCCGCGCCCAGGAGTCGGTGGCGATCGCTGTCCGGGCGCAACAACTCAGCCCCGAGTGGTTCACCGTCAAGACCATCGGCAATGTGCTGACACAACTGCAGGCCGCTGGCGTTCCGCTATGCACCCGCGCGGCAGAGGCACATTGGCGCACCGGCCGGGTCACGGAGGCGCTGCAGTTTTACTACCAAGCGACGCAACTTGATCCCGAAGACGCGCCCGCACTGATCCGCCTCGGGCAAGCCTACGAAAACCAGACGCTCTACAAGGAAGCGACCGCTACGTTTGTCGTCGCCTCGCGCCGTTTGTTGGAGCAGGGGCTGACCCCCGACTTCATCGCCGTCGCAGAGCAGATCCTGCGTCTCGACGGAGGACACGCACCGACCCTGCGTGAGCTGGCCGCAGCATACCTCCACGTGGGGGAACCACGCAGGGCCGTCGCAAAACTGACGGCCTTGATGCAGGTTGTTCCTGAAGACCCGGCCGGCTACGAGATCCTCGCTCAAGCGTTTGCCTGCATTGGCAAGGAAGATGTCGCCTTGTCGGTCCTCACGCGGCTCGCGGACGAACTCCGTGACGAAGGACTCAACGAGGACGCCGCGGATCTGCTGTGGCGAGCCTCGCGGTGGCTACCCAACGACCGTGCATTTCAGCGCCGAGTTGCGGCACTGGCCAACGACGAAGTTCCGACAACCGTCACCAGCGACGAAGCCGACGAATCGATGATCCGATCGGGCGTCACGACGCTGGGACCGGAGGACATCAGCCAACTCGACGAGAACTCGGGTGTCTACCGCGATCGCGAAGGCACGAACGTCCTGAGCCTAGACGATATCGCCCTGCTCGACGATCTGCTGGTGACGGGTCTCCGCGGCGAGGCGGGCGCGGGCGCAGTCACCCGGGCCGAGATCCTCGACACGCCCAAGCCCCCCAAGCGCATCGGTGCAACGAAACGCCCCGCAGTGCACGCACCTTCCATGCGTGACCGCGGACCCAGTCGGTCCCGGCCTCGGGCCTTCGAGGATGGGCCGCCGACCCGCGTCATTGACGACGGCCCGCCCACGCTTGTCAAAGACGATGCTCAGACCCGGATCCCACCGCCGCGCGACCCTTCGCGGCAAGGCGATGGGCGCCCACCGGCCCTGCGAAAAAAGACGGCACGACCGCCGATCCTGACCAAGCACGAAGGCACGATCGTGTTGGATCTCCGCGATCTTGCGGTCGTTGGCGAGTCGCGAGAAGAGTCCGTTGTCCTGGACATCTCGGATGTCGAACAGACCGAGTACCGGCTGCCTGACCTCATCGTGGACGAGGAGTCGCTCGAGATCGATCTGGAGCCGACCGACATGGTCACGATCAACAAGCGGATGCCAGCGCCGCCGCCGTTGAAAACAGCGATCCGTCCGCACCGGACTCCGCGGGCTCACACGGCACCCGTCAAGATTGCACATCCCAAGTTGCCGCCGCTGTCGCGCGCAGCGGGAGGCAGGCGCCCGCTCGATGACGAGGCTCCGACACTGCCCCCGGGCGTGATGGCCGGTAAACCGCAGCTGTCTGACGTAGATCTCGACGACGAGCAACCGACGGCGATGATGGCGGTCAACCCCGCCGACATCATGAAGGACCTGTTCAAGAAGAAACGAACGGGTCGCGATCGTTCGGCGTCGTTGCTCGATAAACTCGGCCCCAAACCCGCACGAAAGCGCACGCAACCCGTTGCAGCCGCGCAGCCGTCCAAGCCGGCCACCGCAAGGCGTTCGCGGCGAAGGACAGCCACGACCACGGCCCCTCAAGCGGTGGTCCAAGCCTCGGTCCTCCCGCCACAAGACGAGCCTGCGGTCACCGGCGACGCTCAGGTAACCAAACGCCCGACACAGCCGAGCAGCAAGGCAGGCGTGCGCTGGAAGAAGCCAACAGCGCCGAAACGCGGCAAGCCGAAGTAGCGGCAACTGTTCTGCCCCTCAATCATTCATACTCAACCCCGACAGACTGTTACTATATGCACGTGGTTATTCGTTTGCACTGTGGATTCGGCACAGCAGCGCTGTCACTTTTCCTTCTGGCATGCGGTGACGGAGGAGGGCGCGACACGGCTGCGACTGGACCCGCCGGGCTGACCGGACTCGGAGGAACGAAAGGCGATGACCCCAACGCCATGGACGAAGGGGGAACGACAGCTGGCTTCGAGGACGACGACGGGGAGAGCGGCACGCCCGTGGGCGTCAAGTTCGACGTGGGCTACGGCGGCACGAGCGACGAGGTCGAAGACACTTGCGGCACCGAGTGCGAATGCGAGACCCCCGAGCACGTGCCGTGCGATGCCGGGGGCAGTGATCTGTTCAACGCGATTGGACTCAACTGCGTGGGCGAGCCGCAGGTCACAACGAGCACCAGCGGCCCCATCACCGCGATGGGCGTGCGAACCGGGTTCGGCAATACCAATACGTGGGCACCGACCGAAGGCGCCAAGTTCGCGGTCATCGGCTCGGGTTTTATCTCAGATCTCGATCTGGCAACGCCACCGGGGGATAGCGACGTCGGGCCCACCCACTGCAACGACGACATCGGCAACTTCGATCCTGGAGGGACGCTTCCCGCACCGCTGCGCGTCAATGACGTCGGCGCCGTCGATTGTGTCGCGGATCCTACCCTGGTCGGCACGGGCGACTGCAGCAACACAATCGCGGGTCAGTTCAGCCAGGGTTCGTCTGCCAACGACTACGTCGAGATGCGGATCGAACTCGACGTCCCACCGGATGTCATCTCGATCTCCTACGACTTCGCGTTCTTCACCACCGAGTGGCCCTTCTACGCATCGAGCGGGTACAACGATATGTACGTCGGCTGGCTGGAATCGGAGAACTGGACCGGCAATATCTCGTTCGACACCGCGGGCAATCCGATCTCTCTCAACGCTGGTTTCCTGGACTACACGGACCAGGGCGGCGGCTTGCCGGAGTTCGCGGGGACCTGCATGGCCCGACACGCTGGCACGGGATGGCTGAGCACAACGGTGGGTGTCACGCCCAACGAGCACATCACTGTGGTGTTTGCGATCTTCGACCTCAGCGACTCTATTCTCGACAGCTACGCGTTCATCGACAACTTCGTGCTCGGCTGCGACCCGCAGATCGGCCCGACGACACAACCCGAGGGCTAGTGTCCTATTGGCGGGCTTCGCAGCCCAATCTCGATCGTGTTTCCGACCACGATCACATCGCCGCCGGTCAGCGCGAGCAAGTCCGAGGCAACCTTGACTCTCGGGGAGTAGGCGTTGATCCCCTTGGAGCCGGGGACCACGATGGAGAGACCCACGCGGCCTTCTCCCATCGTACCGGGTTGGATCGACAGGCCGTGTCCTGATGCCGCGGACTTCGCGGCCTCACCGAGCAGCAGCGCCATCGCCTCGACCACGACAATCGGGTCGGCCTCCGCGATCGGTAGATCCAGCGCAACCGCAACGTCAGGGCCCGCAAACGAGTCAACGGCCGCAGCCAGCGGCACGAGTTCCAACTGCAATGTTCCCCACGCCTTGAGTCGGATCACGCGTTGCCGGAGCGCATCGTAGCGTCGCCAAACCGCCACCGAGTCATCCTCGCCCTGGTTCGACCGCCCTTCGAGGTCACCTTCGAGCAACGCCGTCGCGGCCACAAGCGCTAGCGGTCGGCAGTCGGGCCGCTTGGCGATCGGGGCCGCCTCCGGCGCTGCGAGCACAGAGTCGGCAGGGGCGAGGTCGGGAACGGGCAGGAGCGGACCGTCGGGTTCGCGGTGGATGCCGATCATCCGCAACGGCTTGCCGTCGCGATCGCGTTCCACGATCACCCCACGATCAACGATCCATCGCCAACACCCACGGACATCACGCAGGCGCACACGAACGTCGTACCCGTCCGCGGCCCCATCAATACAGTCGTCCAGGGCTTGTCGAACCCGTGCGATGTCGCTGGGATGCACAAGTTTGCCCCACGCCGAGAGGCGGTCCGCGACATGACCACGCTCGTATCCCAGCATCTGCGCGCAGCGATCGTCGTACGTCACAGACCCCGCACGAAGGTCGTAGTCCCAGATGCCATCGCCGCCCAACGCTAGAGCAACGCTAGGAACGTCGACACGACGTGCACGCGCTTGACGCTTCCTCGCCCGTAACCCGATGCCCACACCAACGCAGGCGGCGATCCCGAGCAACCCAATGGGCAGCGAAAGCGGCCCCGCCAAAGTAAGCCCAGCCAGACCCGCCGCCGCTACCGCGCACGCCGTCGACGCGCTGATGGCGGAGTTCAAGGGCAACGGAAGGGTGCGTTCGGCGCTCATCGTCTCGTGCAGCAAATGTAATTCAAAACCCACTAGTTACACAACCCAGGTGACCCGAAGTAGGCCGCACAAAACGACGAAAGTCCGCCGTGCGCCCACATTCGCGCCTAGCCCGCCCGGTTACGCGCACGCATGACGTTGCGACGCACCGGAGGTACGGCTTTGGGACGAGATGTCACGCCGAGGCCCGAGATCCCTGGCGCCAGGCCTCCGATCATGGCGGATTGTCGCTGGCACCGCAGTTGCACCGGCTAGGCGCGTGACCAAGCCGAGAACCATTGGACGCGCCGCGGCCAGTCAGCGCGGGATGACCCTCATCGAGATCATGGTGGTTGTCGCGATCATCGCCCTGATTCTGGGCGGGGTCGGGATGATGGCGTTCAACCGCTTCCGAGACGCACAGACGAGCACGGCAAGAAACCAAACGGCGACGATCGAAGAAGCGGTCATGACGTATCGCGCCAGCAAGCGTGGCAAGTGCCCACGCACGCTCATCGAACTGCGCGCATCGGGCTACCTCAACAAGACCCCGAAGGACCCCTGGGGGAACGACTATGAGTTTCTGTGCGACAGCCGAGGTACAGAAGTCCAGGTGATGTCTCCGGGCCCTGACGGCGAGGTTGAGACAGAGGACGACATCGTCAGCGGCACCCGCCAAAGCTGAATTCAGTTCCACTGGACTCAAGTCGCCGCCCGTGAGGCTTGTCCCAGCGTCATGCCCCGTGATCGCATGACGAGGGGAGAGACAGGGCGTATGAACACTGCGTGGCCGGTTCCACCAGCCCCAGACGCGCGTTCGCCTACTTCGGTTGGGCCACGCTGGCGTACACCATGTTTGTCGTGTTGTTCGGGGCGTGGGTTCGCATCACGGGCTCGGGCGCCGGGTGTGGCCAGCACTGGCCAACGTGTCACGGCCAAATCGTCCCGCGGTCGCCGAGCGTGGCGACGATCATCGAGTTCACGCATCGCGCCACCAGCGGGGCGTATGGCCTGCTCGTCGTCGTATTGCTGATCTGGGCGATCCGCAGTTTCCCGCGAGGCCACCTCGCCCGGCTCGGCGCCTGGCTCACCCTGGTGTTCACGATCACTGAAGCGCTGGTCGGCGCCGGTCTCGTCACTCGCGGGTTGGTCGCCGACAACGCGTCGATCGAGCGTGCGCTGATGATGTCGCTGCACCTGGTCAACACATCGCTGCTGACCGGTGCGCTGGCGCTGACGTGTTGGAGCGGCGCACGCCCACAGTCTCGCGCGCGTTTGGATTGGCAACGCCAACGCGGCCCCGCCCTGGTTCTGCTCGGCGTCCTCGTGGGCATGATCATAGTCGGGATGTCGGGGGCCATCACCGCGCTTGGCGACACGCTGTACCCGCTCGCCGACGGCTCCATCGCCGAAAGTTTGGCGTCAGACCAACAGTCGGACGCTCACTTTCTGCAACGGACACGAGCGTTGCACCCGTTACTTGCGATCGGGATCGGCACCGTCGTCTTGATCGTCGCGCAGAACTTGGCAGGACGTCCGTCCGGGAGCGCCGCCCAGCGCTACTGGGCCAACGTCGTCTCCGTTGGTGTGCTCGCGCAGATTGCGGCGGGCGTCGTCAACATCATGCTCTCGGCCCCAGGCTGGATGCAGATCGTGCATCTCATGCTCGGAACCTCGCTATGGATCGCAGTCGTACTGCTGACGGCCAGCGTGGTGGAGCCCCGCTAGAGTTCCGCGCACGCATGCAGTAGCGGGGCGGGCTGCACCATCACGCGACCGTCGGCCCAAACTACCGGAACACGATCCCAAACCTCGCGTAAGACGGTGCAGTAGTCGTCCATCAGCACCGCGAGATCCCAACGCAGCACGTGGCCGAGATCGGAGGCCGCGTAGAGAAACGTGCCGTCCACGGCGAGGTGCGCAACGCGTCCGTGGAGGCGCCCAAGCGCGAGGCGAGCGCCGCTGGCTCCACTCCACATGCCCACCGCGCCATTGGCGAACCCGGCCACAACGACGTCTGCTGGGCCGGCAACGATCCGCTCAACTGCGCTGGCGGGAACATTTTCGAACGAACGCGGCCCGTCACCAGACGTAGCGTCTGGGAAAAATCGCAGGTTCCCATCGCGGTAGCCAAACACCAGAGCGTCGCCGACTCGAGCCAATGCGGTCACGCTCGGCTCGGCTGGACGCACAACCCGGGCACCGGTCGCCATTCCGATGTCAAATACCCCCGAGTCGGTGGCAACGAGGGCCCGCGTGCCCGACGGATCATCAAAGCGGCCGATAGCCAAGACTTCGCCGGGGGCATCGAGGCGCTCGAGCCCTCCGTGCTCCGAGAGCCACATCGCACCGTCCTCGGTCCGCACGAGACAACCGTCCTCACCCGCGCGAACATCGACAATCGTGTCGTGCTTGGCGGTCGCGAGACGCTCTCCGTCGTGTACCGACCACAGCTCGAGACCACCGCCATGCGTGACGATGCACGCTCGCCCTCCGTGGTGGTAGTCGCCCCGACGTACATCGAGTTCTACGACGCGCCGCCATTGCTCGGACTGGGGCGGCTCGGCGACGCCAGCCGGATCCAGTGGAGTCCACCCCTGATGCGAGTACAAGACCGGCGGGTCGAGCAACATGATCGGTGCTCGCCAAAACGGTCGCCCGGTCGTCGTTTCCCACAGCCGTACGGTGCCGTCGTCAGCCGCCGTCGCGACCAACGACGTGTCCGGTGAGAACGCCGCTGCGTTGGCCTCGTCGCGATGGCCGACCAGAACCGCGATGCGTTGCCCGTCCTCAACCGACCACAGCGTGACCTCGCCGTCGG
>JAESSZ010000734.1 GCA_016763875.1 Nannocystaceae bacterium | reverse complement strand
CGCCGGATGCCGCAGGTTCGCCGTCGGTGCCACAATCCGCGTCGTCCTCGGAGGCGGTGAGACCGGCAACCGACGGTAGCCCGTTGCAGGCAACAAGGGTGCAGATCAGCGTCACAGCGGTGACCGCTCGCGCCAAGAGACCTCGGTAATGCGCCACCCGTGGTTTCAAGACCGAACGACCCCCAACCCGTGGGTCAGTCTATCAAACGACTGGCCCCGCCGAGGTCGCACTGTGCTAAGGTGTCTAGGTTACTTCGCTGCCTTTGCAGAAGTTCTACCTAGTGTTCAACCAGGGAGCCGCCTCTGGACATGGGTGCGCAGGCCCGTTCGGCGGGAAGCCCGAAGTGTCTACCGTAGCGCCCACCTATTAACATAGAGGTTGAACTTTCTCGAGTGGGTATGCGAAGTGGCGGGAAGTCCGAAAGGGCTTCCCGCTTGTTTTTGTGGGGTGCTCCCGTGCACGTTGCTACGCCGCGACGCTCAACCAGAGCGCAGTCGCAACCGCCACCGTGGCCGCCACGCCGCCGAACACGATACGGCGATAATGCGTCGGAAAAGCGACGACTTCGCAAATCGGATTCGCTCGGTTAGCTGGCGCCCACGCACTCAGCGATCCTTGCGCATAGGCGTCGGGGACCGCCTCAAGCGGGGACCGCCCCGAAGCCACAACGAGCGAGACCAGCGGCACCGCGCCGCTGTCCTCGGGCTGCAGCGGAGCGGCCGTGGCGAGGTCTGCGAGAACGGCGGCCGATAAGGTTGCATTCGCCACGTCTATGGCATCGGCACGCAACATCGTGGCTTGAGGCGCCACCCAAACAAGGGCTCAGTTTGGTGCCCCAGCCGTGTTCCTTAGGGCTTGTTCCTTAGACCCCGCGCCCGGTCAGGCCGGGTCCAGCGCAGGCAGTTGCTTGAGAAACTGCCCCACGTCGCGCAAGCGCAGCCGTACGCGATCTTTCCCGAGCGCCGCCAAGGTGTCGAACAGCGGTGGCGATGCCACGCGCCCAGTCGAGCCGATCCGCAGCAGCGTGAACAACTCCTTAGCCTTCCACTCGTGTTCCTCGCAAAAGCGCCGAGAGAACGCCTCGAGTCCTTCAGCCGTGAACGTACGCGCCTCGGCGTCTTTCTCGATGGCGTCCGACCACGTCGCGAGGATTTTCGCCGACTCGACGGGCGTGCGCCGCTTGATCCGCAGCTTCTTGGCGACCCCGCTGTAGTCGACAGTGCCGCCGAAGAAAAACGAGACGTACGGAATGAAGGCGTCCAGGGTCTCGATGCGCTCGCGGCTCAGCGTCAGCAGGGCACCGATTCGTTCGTCGGACAGCACCCGCTTCGCGATCGCATCCCGGAGTTGCTCCGCTGTCATCGCGCGGATGTCATCGCCGTTGAACGCCGTCAGCTTCGCAGCGTCAAACACGGGCCCCCCCGTGCTCATGCGCTTGGCGTCGAACGACTCGACGAACTGTGCCAACGAGAAGCGCTCCTGGTCCTCCGGCATGCTGTAGCCCAAGGTTCCCAAGAAGTTGAGAAACGTACTGGGGAGATATCCAAGCGCCCGGTAGTGATTGATCGAGACCGGGTTCTTGCGCTTGGACAACTTCGACTTGTCAGCGTTGCGCAGCAGTCCCACGTGGTACCAGTCTGGTTGCTCCCATCCGAAGGCTGCGTACAGCAAGACGTGTTTCGGGGTCGAGGGCAGCCAGTCCTCACCGCGAATCACATGAGTGATCCGCATCAGGTGGTCATCCACAACGTTGGCGAGATGGTAGGTCGCGTTGCCGTCGGACTTGAGAAGGACCTGGTCGTCGACCTGCTCGTGCGAGAACGTGATCTCACCGCGCAACTGATCGAGGAATGTCGTTTCTCCGGGCAGCGGAACCGCGAGACGCACGACGTGAGTCTCGCCCGCTTCGGCGCGCGTTTGAGCCTCGGCCGGCGTCAATGCGCGGCAGTGTCGGTCGTAGCCGAGGTTCTTTTTCTCGGCCTTCTGCTGTTCGCGGAGTTGTGCGAGTCGCTCGCGTGTACAGAAGCAACGGTACGCATGACCGCTATCGATGAGCGTCTGCGCGTGCTCGCGATACAGCGGCGCGCGCTCAGACTGCCGGTATGGGCCGTAGTCACCGCCGACGTCGGGACCCTCATCCCAAGTGAGACCGGTCCAGCGAAGCGCCTCGAAGATCGCGCGCTCGCTGCTCTGGGTCGATCGCTCGCGATCAGTGTCTTCGATGCGCAACACAAAACTCCCACCGTGCCGCCGCGCGAATGCATAGTTGAACAGCGCGATGTAAGCGGTACCGACGTGGGGGTCGCCGGTGGGGCTCGGCGCGACGCGGACACGGGGAGGTGGGCGGCCCGCGTCGGAGGTAGGGGAAACGGCCATTTCGCCCGGCGTCCTACCATGGCGCACCGGGCATGGGTGCACTGGGGCATGGGCAGCCGAGACAAGGCGGCCTATGCTCTGCCCTCGTGGCGCAACCTGTCAGTGACAACGCGGTCTTCGACGCGGTCTGGAGCATCGTCACACGTCGTGTCGCCGAGCGGACTTCGGCCACCGTTGACCTGCTCGGCGATGTTCTCCACGGGCTGGGCCCGGTCCAGCGGCGCGAACACGTGCTGCTCGCCGGTGAGCACGTCCTCAACAACGACCGTCAGGTTTTGCCACGAATCGCCAGGGCGACCGGACTTGGCGTGTGCATCTACTTAGGTAATCGCCGTATCGCGAGCGCCTCGGTGTTGGACGCTGGGGCGGCGCCCGAGACCGATGGCTACGCCGACGCACTCATCGCCGAAACCGTGCTGCGCCAGCATGAGACGTTCCGTGGAGAGATCGAACGCGAGGGTCGTCTGCACGTCATCGCGTGCCGACCACTGTTCGCCGCTGACAAGCCCGAGGACTACGGGCCAGTGGGCATGGTCGAGGCGTTTCTGGACCAACAGGCGTTTCGCGACATTGTGACGGCGACGCTGCGGCAAGCCGAGGGCGCAGACGCCGACGGCGACGGCGAGAAGAATCTCGCCCGAATGCAGACGGTGATGCAGTTCATCGACGATGTCGCCCGCCGACTTCAGTTGCTGGCCCTCAACGGCAATATCATCGCGGCCCAAGCTGGCGACCACGGGCGCGCATTTCGCGTGGTCTGCCGAGAACTCTCAAACTTGGCCGACCAATCGAAGGAAGCAGTGTCGGAGGTTCGCAAACTCACCGACGCATTCACGGGTAATAACGGGTCGGCGGATGGCGAGGACGACAACGCTGCGGCGGACGTCCAAGACACCGATCCGCAAGCCGAACCCGAGCCCACCCGCGAAGCTTGACCCGCGGTGAGCGCGCCAACGTGCTACCGGCCGCTAGAGCCACCAATTCGGCCCTGCGACGTCATAGCGCGATCTCCGGGATTCGGTGTGGCAAGACTGCTCCACAGAATACGATCGTCACGCGGCCAAAAAACCGCGTTTTCATCATTACTTACGGATACTTATCCTCGAATTCGAGGTTCGGTCCCCAACCCCGCGCCCCAAGATACCCGTGCATTTTCGCGGTCTTTGGCCCTTGTTGCTAGAATCCGCGCGTGATAGGCGTCCCAACGTAGTCACAGGGATCTGAGCCCATGGATCAAATCTTTGAGAGCCATTTCGGCGGGAATCAGAGCTCCAGCAACGGAGGAGAGGTGGCAGCGTACTGCCCCAAGTGCCGCGCGGACACGCAGCACATCATCCTCGAGAGCTATGGAGAGGAAATCCGTCGCGTACAGTGCGCAGTGTGTGGTGATACGCACGCTTACAAGCCCCCACGCGGCGCTGACGATGAAAACCCAGAGACCGGTGCCGCTCAAAAGCGCAAGGGTCTCAAGAAGCTCAAGTGGCTGGATGGGATGAACACGTACGACCACGCGGGTGCGGTGCGTTACTCCGCCCGCGCACGGTTGACGGAGCATCAAATCGTGGTCCACCCGACCTTTGGGGTTGGCTTCGTCAGTGACATCGTCGGCGAGCAAAAAGTGGAGGTCACCTTCCGCAACAACTTGCCCCGTGTGCTCGTACACGGCCGCGGCGCGAACGACGCCGAGCTCGCGGGCGATCGTGTCGACGAAGAAGAGGTCCAGCAACTGCTCGGCCTTGAGATGGGCCCCTCGCCCGAAGAGATCGCCGCCGAGCGCGAGCGCAAACAGCGAGAGGAAGAAGAGCGAAAGCAAGCCGAACGCGCCGAGAAGGTGCGTGTCGCCGAGGAGGCCCGCGAGGCCGCCCAAGAACTCCGCGAGACTGAGCGCCGTCAGCGTGAAGAAGAGCGCGAACTCCGTCGCCAGGAGCGAGAAGCGGACCGCGAGCGCAAGCGCAAGGAGAAGGAGGAAGACCGTCAGCGGCGGACCGAGGATCGCCGCCTTGAGCAGGAGCGCCGCAAGTCCGACGCCTTGGCCAAGCGCGAAGCCGAGAAGATCGCACGCGAGGCCGACCGCGAATCCAAGCGGCTGGAAAAAGAGAAAGAGCGCGAGCATGCCCGCGCTGAAAAAGAGAAGGACAAAGAGCTCAAGCTGAAGGAAAAAGAGAAGGAGCGAGAGCAGGCCGCGAAGGAGCGCGACAAGGAGCGCATTCGCAAGGACAAAGAGAAGGACAAAGAGAAGCTTCGCCGCGACAAGGAGAAAGTTCGCCTCTCGGCAGTCCGTGACAAGGATCGTCTCGCCAAGGCTAAAGCCAAGGAGCGCGCCACCAAGGAACGGGACAAAGAGCGCGCGGTGAAGGAAAAAGAGCGCGAGGTGCAGGCCAAGGCTAAGGCCAAGGAGCGCGCCGAAAAAGACAAAGAGCGCGATCTTCTCAAGAAGATCAAAGACAAAGAGCGCGCTGAGAAGGCCAAGGAGAAGGCGACCGCCGCCAAGAAGGCCGCTGCAGACAAGAAGGCCGCTGCTGCGGTGAAGGCCGCCGCTGCCAAGAAAGTCGCCGCCGAAAAGAAGGCCGCTGCCGGCAAGAAAGCCGCCGCTGCCAAGAAAGCCGCTGCCGAAAAGAAGGCCGCCGCTGCCAAGAAGGCTGCCGCTGCCAAGAAGGCTGCCGCTGCCGAAAAGAAGGCTGCCGCTGCCGAAAAGAAGGCTG
>JAESSZ010000733.1 GCA_016763875.1 Nannocystaceae bacterium | reverse complement strand
GAGCGCTTCGCGACGACCCTGGCGCTCGAGCACGCCCTGCACCAGCTCGTAGTCGCCCTCGGTCCACTCCATTTCCATCTGACGGCGCGTCCGGATCATGCCCGCGACGGTCGACATCGTTGTCATCGACCCGGTCGTGACCATCCAGCCCGCTTGCATCGCTGGCATCGTGGCGGCGCGTACCTGCCCCTTGAGGTCGTTGAGCTTGACGACGTGAACCGCCCCCTTCTGGATGAACTTCATGTCCTTCTTGCTCGCCTTACCCTCGGCCATCTTGCGTGACAGCTTGGTGACCTTGTCGGTGTACGAGTCCTTGAGCTGCACGAATTGGTTGGCAACCGGCTTGCCCTCCGCATCAAGAACGGGCTCGAGCCGCAGGGTGATCTTGGCCTTGCGTAACTCGGCAAAGGCCTGCGAAGCCGGGTAGGGATTCTGCCCGCCTTGGAACGCAGCCACCTTGCCGAGCGCAAGCTCGAGCGCCTTCTTGAGGTCGGCCTCGGTGCGGTCGATTTCCTCGTCCATCGCCTTTTGCGCGGCGAGCATCGCTTCGTCGGCGGCCCGGGCGGTCTCCTTGGACTCCTCGGGGATGGGGGAGCCGGATCCAGGACTGGTGGTTGTGTCAGGGGTGGTGGAGGCGCACGCGGCGAGCAGCAACGGGAGCGCGAGGTTTAGCTTCTTCATGAGGACGTCCGTTGTGGGAAAGTCCGGACACTCCTCTGCAGATTCGGTACCACGAGCGCAGGCCCGGGTTTTCGTGGCGTTGGCGGTTGCCGCGATCCCGATCCGGGAAGGCGCGACTTCCCAATCTGGGAAGCCACTACCGGCAATCTGCGCCAGCCCTTGCTTTCCGAGCGCCCTAGTCTACTGTGCTGCGCCAATGGCTGGCACGAGGCGAAACATCGACCCTCCGACGAAGTCCCCGGTTCCTGGCGCGTTCGGAAGAACGGCCTACGGCGAGACCAACAGAGGGTTTGGCTACGTGCTGTGGAGGGCGAACGACCATGGGTGGGCCGTGCACCGAGACACCGGTCCCCGCTACAAGAGTTGGCGCGAAGCCAAGCTCGCCGCGGACCTCGCGTTGGAAGCCCAGCGGCGCCCCAAGAAGTGATCTAGCGGTCCCCGTACCGGTCGAGTTCGGTCCCGCGCGAGTCATCAAGCAACGCCTGGGTCCGCGCCGCGAAGTGGGCCGGGAGATCCCGCACCGTGACCGCGTCGTCGCAACTCGGCTGCGGGCCAAACCCCCCGAGACTTATTGCGGGGGGTCCGGCTACACATCGCTTGGGCCGCGGGTCAACGGACAACCGCTCGATGAGTCGCCGGTAGTGAAGCGCACCGTCGACTTGCAGCGTCAGCGTGTAGGGACCATCGGTCAGGTCACACATCGCTCGGCCAATCTCGCGCATGGTGTCGTCCGCCGGCCAGTGACAGCGACCGGGCGCGGTAAGCCGGATCAGCGCGCCGGGGGGCGCGATGCCACCCTCGAGCCCCGCCTCGCCAGGAGGAAAGCCCGCGGCACGTGGCTGCGCGAAGGGGATCACCGAGAAAGATCCGAGATCCAGCCGAAGGTCGGCCACGTATCGTTTGGGAATACCGTTGCTGCGGCAGCTACCGAAACCGCCAGATACGGCGCGCATTGTCGGCTGCTCGGGCGAGCCCGATGCCAGCCAGAACTCCGTAATACCCAACCGTGAGCCGGTGCTCAGCGCAGCCCCGACTGATTCGAGCACGACTCGCTCATCGAAGAACCACACCACCGGGATGCCGCCTTCCGAGCCCACCCCATGAGCGTCGAGATAGTCGAACAACTCATTGTCGACGGGCGACTCCGGGGCACCAGCCACGATCGACTTGATCGGCTGGCCGGGGCCCAACCAGCCCCAGATATCCTTGTCGATCACGACCCCAATGAACGACGCAGGCAGCGCCGTGTCTCCGGGCATCGTCGGCAGAGTAAAATCCGGGAGCGGTACGACCCGAGAAGGCTCGCGATCAGCCTCGCGATCAGCCTCGCGATCAGCCTCGCGTGACTCACTTGGCGTGCACGCAATCGCCGCCAATAGTACCGCCCACACGCCTCGCATACGCACCATTGGCTGAGACACACGCTCGCCCACAAAGTTCCGGACTTTGCGCGTGCATGACGCGGCGGCAGGCGAGCGCGTCGGATAGCGGTGCGCGTGACGAGACCTGGGTATTATTTTCCGTGGAGCCGCGAGACGATGGCCCGTGCTTCGGCGGCAGAGACAACGGTGCCGAGCCTGCTCGCTTGGCACACTCGTGGGCGTGGTTGCCTGCTCGTCACCCTCAAGATCCCGCGAGGGCGACGTGGGCACGGAGTCCTGGGGGAGTTTCGGCGCAACCGTGGGTGACCCCGAAACGGACAGCGACGCAACATCGACAACCGGCGCGGGGTCGACGACAGACGATCCGCAATGTGGCGTACACCCGACCTGCGGCGAGCTGCGATGTTTCAGCGGCCGGTGCCACGGGTGCAAGACCTGGGAAGACTGCCCGTCGGGCGAAGTATGCTGGCGCGACGACTGCATAGACCCGCAGGACGCACCACGGTGTCTCGGAGTTGAGGCCCCGGTTTGTGGTGATGGAGTCATCGGCGCGCTTGAGGAGTGCGACGGAGGCCGAGATTGCGCCAGTTGCGAGACCAAATCCGCCCCTTTGTATTGGTGGTCTTATGACGCAACATCCATCGAGCGCACGATCGCCTCGCCCGATGGCGGCTCGTTCGCAGTACAAAGCGGTGCCCTGCGGCGGTTCGCCAGCGACGGCGGTCTGCACTGGACCGTGACCTATCCGCAGACCGGCAGCGCTATCGCCGTCGACGCGCAAGGCGTGGTTTACATCGCAGGTGGCAACATCATCCCGATCGCAGAAACGAAAGGACCATGGCTCGCGTCGTGGACCCCTGATGGCACTCAACGCTGGTCGAACGAAAGCGTGGAGCCCGGTCGGTACGCCTGTGTCGACGCCGACACAAGTCGGGTTGTCGTTGGTGGTGTAGCCCCCCAGAGCAACACACCACAGAAAAGGGGTTTCGTCGCGCAGTACGACAGCCACGGCGCACTGATGTGGTCCACGAAGATCGTGACGACCAACGCAGTGACCGACATTGCCCTCGCAGGGACGCAGACCCTCGCGCTCGCGAGTGCCGTCGACCCCTGGTGGGCCCGGCAGTTGCTGCGCTTCGATGAGACCGGGGTCCTCGTGCAGACGGTGGAACTTTCGACCGTCGACGATTACATCGAACATGCTTCCGGGCTGGTCCACGACGGCGCGGGCGGGAGCTGGATCTGGGGCCGGCACCAGGGCGGTCCCGTGGTGGTCCACTATGACGAGCAGGGTCGAGAGACAGAGCGATTGGAATGCTTAGGGCGTACTACTGGGGAGCTGACACACCTCGCAGTCGGACCCTCTGGAGAGCTAGCCGTT
>JAESSZ010000732.1 GCA_016763875.1 Nannocystaceae bacterium | reverse complement strand
GCGACCTGACCGATTGCTTCGAAAACGTCGACACCGATCCGGGCGAGATGATCGCGCTGCGGCTCACCGCGGGCGAGACCCCTGCGGGCGAACCCATGGTGGTGGCGGACGCCGCATTTGTCGACAAGCGCTTCAACGAAGTCGAGGGCTTGGCGGAGTGCGTCGCCGCGGCATTGGATGGGATTTTCACTGACAGGGTGCCGGACGCAGGCACGGAGTTGACCATCAGCGTGGTACTCGACGGCGAACGGCCGGACGGCGCCAAGCTTCCGCCAGTCGAAGATGGCGCACAGAACCCCGCGGTCGTCGCCAAAAAGCTCGGTGCATCGCCCCGCGGCACCAAGGGCGCTCCGATCTCCATTGTCGAGTGCACCGACTACGACTGCCCATTCTGCAAGAAAGCGCGCGGCACCTTGGACCGCATCATCGCGGACTACGGCGACCGCGTTGCGGTGTACGAGCTGCAAAATCCGCTCGCGTTTCATCCGGGTGCGGAACCAGCGGCCAAGGCGGTGATCGCAGCCGGGCTGCAGGACAAACTCTGGGAGATGTCGGACCTGGCGTTCGACCACCAAGACCGGCGCACCGAGGCAGACTTTGTCGCGTTCGCAGAAGAGCTCGAGCTGGATGTCGCGAAATTCAGGCGTGACTTCGGCAGCGGGGCGGTCACGGCCACGCTGGAAGAGCACAAGCGTACCTGCAACGGCAACGGCGCCCGCGGCACGCCGAGTTTCTTCATCAACGACGACTTCATCGTTGGGGCGCAGCCTTACGAGAAGTTCAAAGCTGTCATCGAAGACGAGCTGGCCGAGGCCGCGAACTAACCACGGCGCCCGAAGCTGGGCCACGATCTTGGACCCCGGGAGGGCCCACCCCGAAGTTTGGCTGCGGGTTGGGTGGGTCCTTCCGCGGGTTCCCATTTTTTGGGCCGCACTTTTTTGGGCCGCACGGTGTCGAAGCAGTATGAGCCGTCGCTAGTGGTTGGCGACCGCCCGACGACTGGCCCGCATTATCTTGCGCAGGTCTGCCTCGTCTTCAGCAAACGCCAAGAGTCGGTCACCGTCTCCGACGATCGTGTCGAGCGGCGGATTGACCACCATCCGCTTCTGCAACTCTTGTTGCGGTGAGGACTCCTCTACATCGTCAACGTCGTAGGCCAAGGTCGCATCGTTGGCCCGGTACAGCCCGATCGGGATAACCCCAGCCCGGGCTTCCAGACCGAGCAGTGTGCGCCGCACGGTGCGCCAAGTCTTGCCGTGAAACCACTCGGGCATCGGCACCGTGTAGGCCTCGGAGTTTTCATCGCGGAACGAGACGACGCCGTTGAACACCTCTGCGAACCCCGGGTCGACACACGCAGTCACCATCCAATGGTTGGCCAACTGGCGCTCCTTGATCGGGATCAACCACCGGCGAAAGGGATCGAAGATCTCGATCGGCTCCAGGCGTGGTGCCTCGACCAACGTGACGGGCAGAGAGGGGCCAGCACTGCTGTCGTCTCCAGCCAGGGCTGGCGCCTGCGTTGGCGGGGCGACCGAGAACCCCGTCTTGCCCAGCTCTGGGCCCCGTACGGTCCCAGCGATGCCAAACTTACTGCACGCCTGATGGACCGCTCGGGAGACCCGCAAGGGGTGGTACTGCGTCGCCGCGTCCTTGTCGGACTGCAATACGATCACGCGGGCCGCTCGTGGGATCCGCAGCGAGAGCAGGTCCTCAGGGACTTCGGGATTGCGCTGGTAGATAGTCACCCCTTTGATCCGCGCGAGCTGGAGTCGCACACGGGTGGGCAACTCGTCGGAGATCACGACATGGATCGGGCGGGACCGCATTGGGCCTGGGCTTCGAAGCATGCGGATCAGCTGCAGCATGTCCTCGCGGAAGTTGAGAATGACGATGTGGTTCTTGAGCCGTCGCCAGATCCGCATCTGGTCGCGCGCAAAGATGTTGGTCAATGCAGCCGTAAACCAGGCGAGCAAACCCAAGCCCGCAATCGTTGCAGCGGCGCCGATGAACCGGGCGGTCGAGGTCTTGAGCGCTTCGGTGTCGAAGTTACCCGTCGCGAACATGTTCATCTCCCAGAAGGAGTCGTTCAGCGTGCGGACGCGAGCGTTGGAGTCGTGTTCCAACCACCACACCAGCACTGTCGCCACCAATACAATCCCCAAGAACCCTGCGAACGGAATGAGGGGGTTGGACAGCTGGCCCTCGATGTTGGCCTCCAGCGGATCTTTCAGCAGGCCGCGGCGCCGCATGACTCTGCGGACGCCTAGGAGGAACGCGAGAGCGAGCAAGCTGGCCCCCACGACCTTCAACCACCAGTTGCGGTCCTCCACATCCTCGAGTTCGGCCGCGACCGCGTGGATCGGAATGGGCTCGCTTTCCGCAAAACCACGCCACCGATGGTGAATGTGGAGACTCTCGAACTCCGGGTCGTCCTCGAGATATTTGACCGCGCCAAGTACGAGCGCAACAGCTTCGCGATGCGCGTCTACGTCCGTCGGTTCTGCGGGCAAGGCAGTGAGAACCACGGTGCTCACACACACCGTCGGTACCACCACGTCCATCCCCGGGTACGTATTGGCCTCGATCTGACAGATCCGATAGTAGGGATAACCGTCGATCAGTCGCTCGGTGACGTCCGCGGGCAGCGGGTTGACGGTCGCGACGCCGTCCGCGATCACACGCCCGATATTCTCGTCGCCCGGTTCGGTCGTCCGGAGCATCATGATGATCTCCGAGCTCCGCAGTGCCGCGAACGCTTTGCTCGTCCCGCTGTCGAGGCGATCGAGGCGATCGACGGTGAGCCCGGCCGCCCCTACGATGACTTTCGACGTCTCGAAGCTGCCCGACCCTTTGCGACCGAGGTACACCCGGTGGTCCCTGAGATCCTGGAAGTTGTCGATACGCACGGGCCGACGAACCAGCACATGCACCGCGCCGTCGGTCACCGCGGTCACCAGACGCAGCTCGACACCCGCGGCCATATCAGCGGAAATCTCGCACATGAAACCGCCCGCTCCTGCGGCTGAGTTGTCGTCGGCCGGGCCAGTATCGAGCCGCGCGTGCACGCCCGCCTGATAGGCTTCGGCCGCGACGTCATACTGGGCCAGCGCGAAGTCGAGTTCGCGCCGTAACAGGCGCTTGATGTTGTCGCACGACCCCTTGGTCGTTTGAACGTCGATTGCGATCTCGGCTCCGGTCGCCTTTAGGCCCACGGCGATCGCTTTTGAGATCTTGGTGAAGCCACCCTTCTTGCTTCCCCCACCCCAGCGGTACGTCGGTATCTCCGCCGAAGCCGTCCATGGCCACAACAAGGCCACCAGCATCATGACGAAGCACGCGCTGCGACTGTTCATGACTCCTCCAAAACGAGAAGGCCCAGCGCGTCGCTCAGCTCTGTGCGGGGGCCCGGGTTGATCATCAGTTCCGCGTTGGTGCGCTTCTGCAGGCCGATGACCGTGATGGGGTTGCCTTTGTCATCGATCTCCAGCTCGAGTGCAGCGTCACGAAACGTCGCTGAAGTCAGCGAAGCCGGAATGGGTAGCAGACGCACGCGATAGCGTCCGTCTAGCAGGCCGTATACGAACTGAAAGACACCGAGATCGACACAGGCCTGCGCCAAGAGAGCCGCGCGCAGATATCCTGGGTAGAAGACAGTGGCCACCCCGAGGCCGGCGAACTCGTATGCAGCTTCGGGATCCTCGACCTCGACCACGGTGTTGGGCACCTTGCCCTCGCCGCACGCTCGGGTCAGCGCCACGCAGACCACACGTGAGTTGGCATCCGGCTCGGCAGCATCACGCTGCGGAAGAACAACGATGGAGCGCGCGTCCGCGATGTCGATCGACTGCAACATCGTCGCTAGCGCATCGACACCATCGTTGATCTCGGGTGCTTGGTGGTAGCGAACCTCGCGCCACAGTGGCTCGTCGGTGAGCGTTGCGTCGATCTGCGCCTGACTGGCGGTCCCGACACACACGACACACCGTGCGCCCACCGCGGTCGACCCGACCATCGTTTCGATGAGGCCCAGTGCGTCGGGCGTCCAGTTGATCACAACGATGGGGCCGGTTGCCACGAACAACGGCAAAATCCGCCCGACAGCCGCGGCTGTCAAGGCCCGACGACTGCTTCACCACACGAATCGGGCAGAGTCAGCCGTGGGGCGGCGGGGCCACGGTGCATCGACATGCGAGTTGTCCGGCACCCTGCTAGGCTCGGGGACGCGCGCCGGGTATGTCGCCAACCGACCTTCTGATCCTCCTACTGGTCGCGCTGCTGTCGTTCGGGCTCGCATACCTTGGGGCATCAGTTGGCCTGGTGCTGGGGCAGCTCCGGTTGCCAGTGCTCGTATACTGGCTCGGCTCGCCCGTGGTCGGTGCAGGGACGAGCCTGGCAATCTCGACGATCGCAGCGCTCGTTGGCGCGGTTCACCATGCGCGAGCGGGTCGGGTGAGCATTCGGCTGGTCCTGAGCATCGGCGCGCCTTCGGCCATCGCAGCCTTCGTCGCCGCGAGATTCGCAGCCGCGCTCGATCCCGGCTTGGTCAAAGCCGCGATCGGCATCGCGTTGCTCGTGACATCGGCATTCATGCTGCGCGAGTTGTCGACCGGGAGTGGCGAGGACACCGACGAAAGCGACACCGACCCGCTCGCGCATGGTGAACCG
>JAESSZ010000731.1 GCA_016763875.1 Nannocystaceae bacterium | reverse complement strand
TCGACGGGTGAACACGTCGTAGTTCCGTTCACGGATCGCCATGAGGATGCGGTGGTAGGTCCGCCCCATGACCTCGGCTGGCAGCAGACGTCGAAGGTCTGTGTCCCCCAAGGCAGCCCATGCTTGTCGGTACTCGCGCTCGGCTTGGTCTGCGAAGTCGCACGCCATGGCGACGAAACGCTCGTCGTAGCGCTGCTCCATGATGTCGGTTCGCGAAAGCCCGTGTCGCGCCAGTAGCTCGCCCGGCAGGTAGACCCGAGCGCGCGCCGCGTCTTCGGCAACGTCGCGCAAGATGTTGGTGTACTGCAGCGCCAGACCCAGATGTTCTGCGTAGTTGCGGGCGGCCGGTGAGCTGTCGCCGAAGATGGCGATGCACAAAAATCCGACACACGAGGCAACGCGGTAGCAGTACAGCCGGAGCTCGTCGGCGTTGTCGTACGTCGAGCGGTCCAGGTCCATGGCGACGCCCGCGATGATCTCGTCAAAACCCTCGCGCGGGTAGTTGAAGATCGCGTGCGTGCGCGCCAAGTCCTTGCCTAGCTCGGTGCGTGGCGGATCGTCTTGACGGTACGGGTCGTCATAGATTCGGCCGATCTCCTCGCTCCATTGGGCGAGTTCGCGGCGTGCAGTTGCGACCCCCTGTGGGCCTGGTTCACGCTCGTCGACGATATCGTCCACGACCCGGCAGAACTCATAGACCGCCTTGAGCCCGTCCCGCTGGGCGGGGCGGAGGAACAAGAATGCGAACTTGAAGTTCGACGAGGAACGCTGCGTCAAGCGCGACAGCGTCTGGGGAATGCTCCCCAAACGATCCATCGCCGAGGAGAACGTGCTGCTCGTGTCCATGGTGCTGCGCTCCAAGCCGGTTGCTGCTTAGGCCTCGCCTCGGAGAAGACGTCGCCCAAAGGAGAACAGAGAACGAACAGCGATGCCGGCAAAGTCGCTGCGCTCAAGTGTTGGCCGCTCGCTCAGCGTCGCGAAGTTCATCGACTCGATGCGGTCCAAGATGCGCATACCGCCGCGCCAGGTGGCTTCCAACTCCATCGACAGACCGGGCGACACCCGACGGATCAACGGGTAGCCCTTGTGGAACATCGCGCGGACACGAGCAACCTCGAAGCGCAACAGCTCGCGAATCTCCTCGGTGGTACGCCGCGCCAGCAGGTCCTCGTGGGCGACGCCGAAGTGCACGAGGTCCTCCTCGGGCAAATAGATGCGGCCGCGCGGGATATCGACCGAGAGGTCCTGCAGGAAGTTCGCGATCTGCAGCGCCGCACAGATCTCGTCGGAGAACCGATGAAGCTCCGGCTCGCGATGGTCGTGGATGTACAGCACCAGTTGACCGACGGGGTTCGCCGAGTGGGTGCAGTAGTGAACAAGCTCGCTAAAGGACGTGTAGCGATGCTTGGTGAGGTCCATGCGGAACGCAGCGAGCAGGGCCTTGAGCGGTCCAATGGGGATGTTGTGGCGACGCACGGTGTCGCGGAGCGCGACGAACACGGGGTGACTGACCTCGCGGTGGTAGCAAGCCTCGAGCAACTGCTCCCATGCGTCGAGCGCTTCGACCCGGCGGCCTTCGAAGCGCGGCTCGTCTGCAAAGTCGTCGGCCGTCCGTGCAAACGCGTAGATCGCAGCCACATGCGGTCGTAGGTGCGCGGGCAGGAACATCGACGCGACCGGAAAGTTCTCGTAGTGCGAGGACGCCATGCGTTCGCACCAGCGATACGCGTTGACCGTCGTCCACGGTCCGGGGGGCGCCCCGTCGGGGGCCGGCAAGGATTGGACCGCGTCGTCCGAGAGGCCAGTCGGGACGCAGTACAGCCGAGGTTCGGTGGCATTGACCATGGGCAGTGGTTCCTTGTTCGTCGACAGCGAGAAGCGTTGGTAAAGCGTGGTGTACGCAGACTGAACGGCAGTAGGCGCGGGAAAGTCAAACAACGGACGGATTGCCGCGGCAGTCTTGCTCACGTTTTCGAAATTCTTGAAGCAGGACCTCCGCCCGGTCGGCTTTGATCTCACCATCGGCGATGAGCGCGCGGGCGAGTTGCTCGACTTCGGCCCCTTCGGCGCCTGCGCTCAGCGCAACCGAGCGCGCATGCAGCGACATGTGGCCGCGTTGGATGCCTTCGGTGGCGAGTGCGCGCAGGGCTGCGAGGTTGGACGCCAGGCCCACGGCCGCGACCACCTGCCCGAGTTCAGAGCCGCGCTTGCTACCGAGGATCTCAAGGGCCAGGCGGCACACGGGGTGGACGCGCGTTGCGCCACCGACGACGCCGACGGCGGCGGGCAGAGACATTTTCCCGCAGAGCCAGCCGTCCTCGTCGCAACGCCACGTTGCAAGTGGTCCGTAGCGGCCATTGCGAGCCGCAAACGCATGGGCGGAGGCTTCCATCGCCCGCCAATCGTTGCCGGTGGCCAATACCACCGCGTCCACGCCGTTCATGATGCCTTTGTTGTGGGTGGCAGCGCGGTAGGGATCGAGCTCGGCAAATCTCGATGCCGATACGATCCGCTCGGCGACCTGTTGACCCGAAAATCCCGGTGCGGCCAGTACATCCGCGGGCACGCGCACCGAGACGTGCGCGCAGCGACGGTCCGCAAGGTTGCTCAGGATCCGGAGTCCAGGGGTCCAACCGGTGAGGTCCGCCATTTTTGGGGCGGTGACTTCGGCCACGGTGTTGAGGAGGTTGGCCCCCATCGCATCGCGGCAATCGACGAGCAGATGAACCACGATGAGTGCGGGGTCCAGCACGCGGACCTCGACCTCGCGTGCTCCGCCGCCTCGTTCGACCAGACGCGGGTGGGCCTGGTCCGCGAGGGCCAGCAGTGAATCGCTCGCCGCCTCGATCGCGGCCGCCGCTGCATCTGGGTCGCACGCCTCCGGACCGGGGGTGAGCTGAACCTGGGCGATCATCCACGGGGGATCGGACTGCGCGGCAAAACCACCGCCAGCGCGAATCATCTTCGCCGCGTTGGACGCCGCCGCAACCACCGACGCCTCCTCGACGCACATCGGTACCAGCACGTCGTGGCCGTTGATCTGGAAGTTCGTGGCGATCGCGAGCGGAAGCTCAAGTATGCCCACCACGTTTTCGATCATGTGGTTGGCGCGATGGATGTCCAGGCTGCCAGCGTCGAGGTCGTCGAGGCGTCCCGGTGGCAGCCCTGTGGACTCGGCGACGGCCTTGCGACGCTCGGCGACGCTCAGTTTAAAGAAACCGGCGAGGCGCGAGTTTGTCGGGACGCGCTGCTCGGCACGCAACCCCTGGGCGCTCGTGGTGAGTTCGCCCAGCATCTGAAGCCCGTGGGTGCGTCGCAGTCGCTCGCCGAAGCGGTCGAGCGCGCCACGATCATCTGCCACCAGCATCACGAGGTCGCCGCCGCCAGCGCCGCTCGGTTTGACCGCCAGGCCCGCCGCCTCGGCGGCCTCGGCGATGACTGCGATGGCCTCGGTGACAATCGGTGCTCCCGACAAGGCCTGCAAACGACGCAGTCCTTCCATGTGCATCCGTGTGGCGTCGCGAATGACCGCCAGGCGCGCTCCAGCGTCCGCGAACCCGTCACCCGCGAGGTACGCCCGCGCAAACTGCTCACTGGCCTCTGTCAGTAGCGCGAGCGCTGCACGGTAGTCGTTGGGGTTGGCCACACCGCCGTCCTTGACCGCGCGGAGGAACGAGGAGGTCACCGC
>JAESSZ010000730.1 GCA_016763875.1 Nannocystaceae bacterium | reverse complement strand
GTTCGGCTGCTTGCCTTCTGCGCCGCCAGCTTCTTCGTCATCGCACCGCTGATGGGTCTCGAGTACGTGGTTCCCCTGCTCGTGGGCACCGTGCTGCACCAGCCGCTGGTGCTCGTGGGTCTGGTGTATTCGATCAACGCGGCCTGCATCCTGGCCCTGGGCCTACCCATCGAACGTCTACTGCGAGGACGCGACCCGCTGCTGATGATGGCGGGCGCGGGTGCACTGTGGACGGCTGGGCTCGCGATCCTCAAGCTCGGTTTGACTGCAGGCGCACTACTAGCGTGCACGCTCGTATGGACCCTGGGCGAGATCATCGGCTCGATCGTGATCCCGACGTATGTCTCGCAGCGAATTTCAGCGTCGGTTCGCGGTCGTTTTCTCGCGCTGCCCGACGCGATGCGGAGTTTGGCGGCCATCGTTGCCCCGCTGGTATTGGGCACCGTGTGGGACCGCCAGGGTGTCGATACGGTCCTGAGCATCCTGGTGGCGACGCCCGCGTTGGGTGCGGTCTTGTACATCGGCGCATGGTCGAGGCAACGCTTCAAGCCGGCCTGGAGATCGCAGAGGTGAAGCGCATCGCAGAGCTGGATGGGCTCCGCGGGTTCGCCCTGGGAGGCATCGCGCTGAGCAATGTCCTTTGGTTCTCCGGCTACGCGGTCGCGACGGCCGAGGCACGAAGCGACTTTTGGCTCGACCCCGCCATCACGTTTGCGCTGCACCTGTGTGTCGACGGCAAGTTCTACGCGTTGTTCTCGCTGCTGTTCGGCGCTTCGTTCGCCCTCATGGTGGCCCGCGAGCAGGCGCACGGCCGGTCGGCCAAATCGCTGGTGCGTCGCCGCCTCCTCTCGCTGTTGGTCTTGGGCCTCGCTCACGCGACCGTGCTGTGGTTCGGCGACATTGTCAGTCTTTATGCAGTGGCCGCCGTGCCGTTGTGGGCGCTGCTACGAAGATCCAATCGCGCGCTTGTATGGTGGGCCGTTGGCCTGCTCGCGTCTCCGCTGGCCATCAGCAGCGTGCTTCTCATCGTCGCGGGGCCGAACGAGGCCACCACCTCGGGCTACGGACCCGCAGCGCAGCTGCCCGCGTTTGCCTCGGGGAGCTATCGCGAGCTTGTGTCCGCCAACGGTGCCTTTTTGGTCCAACGCTGGGTCCTCGCACTAACGTCCGGCCGACTGCCGCGGCTACTAGGCATGTTCCTGCTCGGCGTGCTCTTGCTCCGCCAACGGCCGACACTCACGCCCCGAGCACGCAGCACCCTGTGGCTTACCGCCGTGCTGAGCAACGTGGCGATGGCCGTGCTGTCCAATGTTCCCGCGCAGCCGCCATCGAACCTGGGCCTGCTGCGCGACGCGGTCACCTGCATTGCGGTGCCGAGCGGATGCCTCGCCTACGCCAGTGCGTTGTGGCCAATGCTCGCCAACCCGGGCCGAGTCGCCACCGCACTCGTTGCGGCGGGACGCCTCTCGCTGACCCACTACTTGAGCCAGTCTCTCGTGTTCGCGACGGTCTTCTACGGCTGTGGTTTCGGACTATGGGGCCGCTTGGGCGCGACTTCGGCCGTCGCCGTCGGCGGCACACTCGCGCTGCTACAGATCGCGTGCAGCCCCGCGTGGCTGCGACACTTCGGGACCGGTCCATGCGAACGCGCGCTCCGAGCCCTCGATGGCGTTTTGGCCGCGCGCAAGCCCGCGGGATGAACCCTGGACGATGATGCGGAGCACGATGCGATGGGGCGGGTTCGCACTGGTAGGAAGATCGAAGAACAACGCACCCGGCGTGTACCATCCTGTTAGTGACCCTCCGCGAGACGTGGAACGATGAAAACTCCGACGTCGGCGGCGGTCCTCCCACCCCGGGCGCGGCCAGCTCACAGTCCACCCGCCTGGGCATCGTCCCGCCATCGCCGACCTCACCAGCCCCGCCGTCGCGACCGAGCACCCGTAGTGCGTTGGTCAAGTTGGGGCCGGGTGTTCAACTCCCCGGTACCGCGTATCGCATCACCGGCTGGCTCGGGGACGGGGCGACCGGCGTGGTGTATCGAGCTGAGCATGTCGACCTGCAGCGCGAAGTGGCGCTGAAGATCCTCAGGCCAGAGGTGAGCGATTCGGCCGCCGTGGCCGAAATGCTGCGACGCGAAGCAAGAAATGCGTCGCGCCTACGATCGGAGTACATCGTTGAGGTCCACGACTTGGGCGAGCTCCCCGACGGCAGAGTGTGGTTTGCTATGCCCCTGCTGCAAGGGCGCAGCCTGGACGTCGTGCTCTCGCACGAGCCGATGGACCTCGGCAGAGCCGTGGGCATTTTGCGTCAGATCTGCAAGGGGCTGCATGCGGCGCACGAGCGCGGGATCATCCACCGCGACGTCAAGCCCGGAAACGTGATGCTGATCCACGATCGAGGACGCGCCGACGTGGTTCGCATGCTCGACTGGGGAATCGCCGTGCAGACCCCGGATGCGAAACGAGGCGCGTCCTCGACGGCGGGAACTCCCTACTACATCGCGCCCGAGATGGTCTCTCGCATTCCCTACGACCACCGAGTCGACACCTACTCGTTGGGCTGTACTGCGTTCGAGATGCTTGCCGGGCGGCCACCGTTCATTGGTAGCGACATGGCATCCGTCCTGGTGTCGCATGTAGACGACGCGCCGCCCGATGTCCGCAGCTTTTCGCCAGAGGTTCCTGAGCCACTCGCCCGCCTCGTTGCTCGTTGTCTGTCAAAGTTAGCCGAAGACCGCTACCAAGACGCCGCGGACCTCGAGGCGGCACTGTGCGAGGCGCAGTGCAAAGCAAAACTACAGACACCATGGGATGATCTTCCGCTGCCCGATGTCGCGCCTGACCGCCGCGCGGCACTGGCGAGCGCGATGCCCGATCACGTCGAGATCGCGACGCGGCGGTGGGCCATGCCTGCGTTGGCCGGTGCTGCCGCCGCGGCGGTCATCGCATCCCTCGTATTTGCTTTCGGGCGTGACGTGGGTCACCGTGATGTGAGTCAAGTGGACCAGCTCAGCACCAGCGCGCGCAGGGCTGCCGCCAAGAGCTTCTTCCTATATCCACCGGTGGACGACCCCAGCACCGATACCGCCTACGAGATCGTGTTGCGACTCGAGGACCTGCGCGGCGATGCGAGCGACTTGGCGGACGAACGCGCCGCGACGCTGCGCAGCGAGTTCGCCGACACGCTCGTTCATCTGGGAGACAAGTATTGGGAACGACCGGGCGGCCGACCGTTTGCGATCGACTACTACGCCGAGGCACTGATCTTCGTACCGTCCCTTGATCGCGCGGCAACGCGAGCCGCGCTGACCCTAGGGGAGCTTTCGGATCTGCGGTCCCGCGCAGGGACCCGCGAGTTCACCTCGATGGAGCTACAGGCAGTGCAGCCGCTGGTCGCCCTCGCTGAGCCCGACCCGCAACTTCGAGCAAGAGCCATTCAAGCACTCTCGGACAGCGATGACGTCGCCGTTTCGACGGCCCGCCGACTGAGCCGTATCGTGGACAGCGACCCGGATATTCCCGCGACCGCGAAGCGACGAGCTCGACTTCGGCCGTCCACGGAGACCACGAGCGACG
>JAESSZ010000729.1 GCA_016763875.1 Nannocystaceae bacterium | reverse complement strand
GGTCCCGACCGTTGCGCCCGTCCCAGACTCGCCGCCGCGCGCGTTCACCCGCGAGCAGTGCCTCGTGTTTGCGCGCGGACGCCTTGGCGATGTCCTGGGGCCCAGCTTTGCCGAGGCCGACCAGTACCCGACACGCGTGCGCCTCCCGGACGAGCCGCTGATGCTGGTCGACCGAATCCTCGACATCGAGGCTGAGCCCGGCTCCATGACGCACGGGCGTATCGTGACGGAACACGATGTCCTCGAAGGCGCCTGGTACCTCGACGCCGGTCGCATTCCGACATGCGTGGCCGTCGAGGCTGGGCAGGCCGACCTTTTTCTGTCCGCCTACCTCGGTATCGATCTTCAGACTCGTGGCGAGGCGGTCTACCGTCTGCTCGACGCGACCGTTACTTTTCACGACCAACTGCCTGCGGTCGGGTCGACGATCCACTACGACATCCGAATCGAGCGGTTCTTCCAGCAGGGCGACACGTGGCTGTTCCGTTTTCGATTCGAGGCTACGGTCGACGGCAAGCCGTTGATGACCATGCACGAGGGCTGCGCCGGATTTTTCTCGGCGGCGGCTCTGGCGGCCGGACGTGGTGTTGTTGATGCACGGCTTGCGCACGCAAAACCGCGGCCGAGTACACCGCTGTCGGAACGGCCCACGTTCGTTTCGCCGCGTGCACACACTCTAGACGCCGAGCAGCTCGACGCACTGCGAGACGGGGACCTGCAAGCTGCGTTCGGACCGGAGCTTGTTTCCACCGCGGTCCAACGGCCACTGACGATTCCGGGTGGTGCCATGCGGCTCGTTCATCGCATCACGGATCTGCAGCCCGAAGGGGGAGAGCACGGCCTCGGCTTTGTGCGTGGCGAGGCGGACATCCACCCCGACGACTGGTTCATCACCTGTCACTTCGTCGACGATCGCGTGATGCCCGGCACGCTCATGTACGAGTGCTGCATGCACACGCTGCGGGTGTTCCTGCTCTCGCTGGGGTGGGTTGGTGACGCCGATGAGGTCGCGTTCGAACCCAAGCCGGGTGTCGACAGCAGGCTCAAGTGCCGCGGCCAGGTGCTCGAGAACACCCGTGTGGTGACCTACGAGGTGACAATGCGGCAGTTCGGTAGTGATCCCGAGCCGTGGGTCATCTGCGACGCGCGCATGTACGCCGACGGCAAACGCATCGTCGACATCGAGGACATGTCCGCGCGGATCACCGGTACGACAGCAGCGAAACTCGCGGCCCAGTTCCAGAAATCCGAAAGTCGGAGCTACGACAAGGCATCGTTGGAGGCGTTTGCGTTCGGGAAACCGTCCGAGGCGTTCGGTGCACCCTACGAAGTGTTCGACGGCCCCCATCGCTCGATCGCCCGTCTCCCTGGCGCACCGTTTCAGTTCATCGATCGCGTGCCCGAAGCGCACGGGGAGCCGTTCGTGATGAAGGCGGGGGCGAGTTGCCGAGCCGAGGTCGACCAAAGCACCTGGGCCTGGACCCTCCAAGACAATCGCCAAGACGCGATGCCGTTTGCCGTGTTGCTTGAGATCGGGCTGCAGGCGTGTGGTTGGCTTGCGGCCTACGTTGGCTCCGGTTTGACGTCCGACAGCGACGTCAAATTCCGCAATCTGGGTGGTCGCGCCAAACTCCATCGCGCCATCGAGGCGACGGACACAATGCTGCAGATGCGCTCCGTCCTGACCGCGGTTTCTGCCACGGGCGGCATGATTATCCAGCACTTCGACTTCGCGGTGCTCGCAGCGGACGGCACCGCGATCTACGACGGCACGACCTACTTCGGATTCTTCTCGGCCGAGGCTCTCGCGCAGCAGATTGGAATTCGCGACGCCGCCCTGTACACGCCGAGCGCGGCGCAGCGTAGCGAGGCTCGCGTCATGGAGGTGCCGCGGGTTGCCCCCATGCCCGATGAGCGCTTCCGTATGGTCGATCGCATCGACATGCTGATCCCAAACGGGGGCGAGCACGGTGCGGGCTACATCCAGGGTTCAATCGACGTCGATCCTAGCGCCTGGTTCTTCAAGGCACACTCTCACGAAGACCCGGTGTGGCCCGGTTCGCTTGGTCTCGAAGCGTTCCTTCAGATCCTCAAGGTGTTCGCGCTCGACCGCTGGGATGTTGGCGCGTCGGCCCGTTTCTCGACCTTCCCGGTGGGGCACGCCCATGAGTGGGTCTATCGCGGTCAGGTCGTGCCCAGCTGCACACGCGTTGAAGTTCAAGCGAGTATCGTCGAGATCGACGATGTTGCGCATCGGATCATCGCGGACGGCTTCCTCGTCGTGGACGGCCGCCCGATCTATCAGATGAAGCGGTTTGCTCTGGAGTTGACGCAATGAGATTCACCAAACCTGTCCTGCACGGTTTTGGCTACGCGCTGGCGCCAGTCATCGTGCCGACCGAGGAGTTGGAGGAGCAGCTCCTTCCCGTGTATCGCCGCCTGCACATCGATGCGGGTCAGATCGAGCGACTCACGGGGATCGTTGAGCGGCGGTGGTGGGAGCCGGGTTATCCGGTGTCTGAAGGCGCCGTGGTTGCAGCGAAGCGTGCGCTGAACCAAGCGGGGGTGTGTGCGCAAGACATCGAGATGCTGGTGTACGGCGCGGTCTGTCGCGAACACTACGAGCCGGCCACCGCGTGCCACGTCGCCGCGGGTCTTGCTCGCGCGGGACACGAGATCTCGCGAACCGCCGCGGTCTACGACGTCAGCAACGCGTGCCTTGGCGTGCTGACGGGGATCCTCGACGTCGCCAGCCGTATCGAGCTCGGGCACATTCGGGCGGGCATGGTTGTCGCCTGCGAGACCGCACGCGAGATCAACGAACTGGCCATCGCACGTCTGCTCGACGACCCCACGCTCTCTCGGTTTTCGTCGTCGGTCGCGACCTTCACCGGTGGCTCGGGGGCGGTCGCGGTCATCATGACCGACGGCTCGTTCGGTGACGCGGACCGAAGGCGGCTCCTGGGTGCCGCGATGGAGTCGGCCCCGGAGCACCACCGTTTGTGTCGCTGGGGCGTTGAGCCTCACCCGCAGGCCACCGCGCCCTCCTGGGATCCTGCATTGCGACCGTTCGCGAGCACGGACTCGGCCGCAGTCCTCACGCACGGCGTGGCCCTGGGCGAAAGCACATGGGCGCGTTTTCTCGAGACCATGGACTGGAACGCAGGCGAAGTCGACCGTACGGTCTGTCATCAAATCGGCGCGGCGCACCGTACGATGATGTTGGACAAGCTTGGGATATCGCCTGCGCAAGACTTCGCCGCGTACGAGCAGCTCGGCAACATGGGGTCGGTGGCGCTGCCGTTCGCCGCCGCGCTCGCCGATGAACGTGATTTTCTTACCGAGGGGCAACGCGTTGCCCTGCTCGGTATTGGTAGCGGCCTCAACTGCTTGATGCTGGGAGTACAGTGGTGAACAACGAACTCTACCCATTCCAAGCCCACTACCTCGACAGCGCGGGTCATCGATATCACTACGTTGACGAGGGCGAAGGGGAGGCCGTTGTCGCTGTGCATGGCAACCCGACTTGGTCGTTTTACTGGCGTGATCTCATCAAGACCCTGCGTCCTCGGTATCGTGTCATCGCCCTCGACCACATCGGTTGTGGACGGTCGGACAAGCCGAGTGCCGCCAACTACAAGTACACGATGCAGTCCCGTGTCGATGACCTTACGCGGCTCATCGAACATCTAGGGCTGGAGAAGATCACCCTGGTGGTCCACGACTGGGGCGGCGCTATCGGCATGGCGTGGGCGGTCGCGCATCCGGAACTCGTGTCGCGCATCGTGGTGCTGAACACGGGCGCGTTTCACCTGCCGGACGGCAAGGGATTCCCGAGTTCGTTGGCGTTGGCACGCACGCCTTTACTCGGTGATCTCCTCGTGCGTGGGGCCAACGCGTTCGTACGAGGTGCAAACCGGTTCTGTGTCACGCGTAAGCCGATGCCTCGCGACGTCGCAGACGGATACCTTGAGCCGTACCGCAACTGGCGCGATCGCCTGGCGGTGCATCGGTTCATCCAGGACATCCCGTTGCGCGAATCCGACCCCGCGTTTTCTCTGATCCAAGACACCCAGGACGGGCTCGAGCGGCTGCGGGACAAGCCCATGCTCATCGGCTGGGGCATGAAGGACTTTGTGTTTGACCGCCACTTCCTCGCCGAGTGGGAGCGCCGATTCCCCAACGCTGCGGTGCACCGTTTCGAAGACTGCGGTCACTACATCATGGAAGACGCTTCGGACGAGATTCTCGGCTTGGTCGATACCTTCCTAAACGAGCACCCGATCGAGGCACGCGCGTGACCGACGAACGCAACGATAACTCGCCGATGAACGTCGCGGCCTACCTCCCACTGCTCGCCAAGGCGCAGCCCGACGTACTCTCGGTTGCGGTCGCGAGCCCCGGTCCGGGGGGCACCACGCGCTACCAGAGCATGACGGCGTCCCAACTCGACCAGCGCAGCGATCGCATCGCCCATGCGCTTGTGAGCGTTGGCATCGAGCGCGGTACGCGAACGGTCTTGATGGTCAAACCGAGTCTCGACTTCTTCGCGCTGACCTTCGCGATGCTCAAGGTCGGCGCGGTTCCAGTGATGGTCGACCCAGGCATGGGCATCAAGAACCTCGGAACGTGTTTGGCCGAAGCCGAGCCCGCGGCGTTCATCGGGATTCCCAAGGCCCACATTGCGCGCTTCGTTCTTGGTTGGGCGAAGGCGACACTGCGTACCAAGATCATGGTGGGTCCGTGGGTACCCGGCGGCGGACCCACGTTGGCGAAACTCGAAGCGGCGGCACCAGACACGCCTTATGCGCCGATCGAGCCCGAGACAGAGGAGACCGCCGCGATTCTGTTCACGAGCGGCAGCACGGGCGTTCCCAAGGGCGTGATCACGCCGCATCGCGTGTTCGCAGCGCAAGTGCAGGCGATCAAGGATGTGTTCGGCATCGAGCCCGGCGAGCGCGACTTGGCGACATTTCCCTTGTTCGCGCTGTTTGGGCCCGCGCTTGGCATGGCGTCCATCGTCCCGGACATGGACGCGTCGCGACCCGCGGAGGCAGACCCAAAGAAACTTGTCGACACGTTTCGCCAGTACGAGTGCACCAACATGTTTGCCTCGCCCGCACTCATCGACAAACTCGGGCGCTACTGCGAGAGCGAGAAGATCGAGCTGACGGGGCTACGTCGCGCGATCTCGGCCGGAGCACCCGCGTCGATCCCCGCGGTCGAGCGTTTTGTGAAAGCGCTTCCGGCTGGCGCTCAAGTGTTTACGCCCTACGGCGCCACCGAGTCGTTGCCCGTGGCGGTGATTGGCAGCGACGACATCTTGGCAAAGACCCGCGAGGGGACCGAGAATGGCGGTGGCGTTTGTGTTGGCAAGCCCGTCGCGGGCATGGAGGTTGTGATCATCAAGATCGACGATGAGCCGATCGCACAGTGGAGCGACGTGGTGACTCTGCCCGTTGGGGAGATCGGGGAGATCGTCGTCAAGGGTGCCGTGGTCACGCCCGCCTACTACAACCGCGAGGACTCGACACGCCTGGCCAAGATAGCCGACGGCGACGCCGTGCGTCATCGTATGGGCGACGTGGGCTACCTCGACGAGGAAGGGCAGCTGTGGATGTGCGGTCGCAAGGCGCATCGCGTGCAGACCGAGTCGGGGCCGATGTTCACCGTGTGTTGCGAGGCCGTGTTCAATCGCCACGACGCGGTCCGGCGCACCGCATTGGTCGGTACCCGCGACGGGGAGGTCATCCGGCCCGTGTTGTGCGTTGAGCTCGAGCCCGGCCGCGATGGCGAGTGGCCCGCAGTCGAGGCGCAGCTCGTCGCGACCGCGAAAGAGCACGGGCATACCAAGGCGATCGTAACGTTCCTACTTCACCCGGGCAGCTTCCCCGTCGACGTGCGACACAACTCGAAGATCTTCCGCGAGAAGCTGGCCGTCTGGGCCCAGGAGAGAGTCTGATGAAAGTACTCGTGACCGGTGGTGGTGGGTTTCTTGGTGGTGGCATCGTTCAAGCGCTGCTCGACCGTGGCGACGAAGTTCGCTCGCTGGCGCGGGGGGAGTATCCCGAACTCGCCAAGCTCGGGGCCGAGACCGTTCGGGGCGATATTGCGGACGCAGCGGCGGTCGCGAGTGCCGTCGAAGGCTGCGACCTCGTTTTTCATGTCGCTGCGCGCGTGGGTGCGGCCGGGGCCTACGAGGACTTCCACGCGACCAATGTCGTAGGTACGCAGAACGTCATCGATGCCTGCCGTGCGCACGGCGTCTCGAACTTGGTCTACACCTCGACGCCCAGTGTTGTGTTTGGCCAGGGCGACCTCGAAGGTGTCGACGAGTCCACGCCATACGCTGAGGTCTACGAAGCTTTCTATCCGCAGACGAAAGCCGAGGCCGAGCAGCTCGTGCTCAGCAGCAACGGCGAGGGGCTACGGACCGTTTCGATTCGGCCGCACATTGTGTGGGGGCCTGGAGATACGAGCCTGCTGCCTCGGTTGTTGGAGCGGGCACCACGGCTGCGGCGGATCACCGGTCCTGCGAAGAAGACCGACGTCACGTTCATTGACGACGCCGTACGAGCGCATCTGCTGGCGGCGGCGGGACTCGCCTCCTCGCCCGAGAAGGTGTCGGGAAAGGCGTACTTCGTCTCGACGGGCGAACCCATCGAGATCTGGACGTTCATCAATCGCGTGCTTGAGGCGGCTGGCCGGCCGGGAATTACCAAGACGGCCCCCGCCAGTGTCGCGCTCGCTGCGGGCTGGGTTTTCGAGAAGATCCACGCGATGACAGGCGCAAGCGGCGAACCACGGTTGAGCCGCTGGATCGTTCGCGAACTGACGCACTCGCACTGGTTCGACATCAGTGCCGCAGGTCGCGACATCGGATACACGCCCTCTGTCACGATCGACGAGGGCATGCGGCGGCTGACCCAGTGGGTGCAGGACGGTGGCCTTGCTCCATCTTAGGCAGTGAGTTGGAGCGCCCACTCGCGCACGCGTTGTGCGAGACTGGTGCGGTGAGTATCTCGCGAGACGGCTCGTTGATGTCGGTGATGGTGCTGATGAGCCTCGTTGACGGCGAGATCGCCGAGACCGAGATCATGCGCATTCGTTGGATCTTCGAGCGCCTCACCGGGCGGGCGCTGGGGGCCGACGACGTTGCCCTGGTTGCCGAGCAGGTTCGAGCGGATGACACCGACCTGACGCCGTACCTTGAGCGGCTCGGCGAAGGCTTGAACCTGGTCGACCGGCGATGTGTGCTCAAAGCCGCTTTCGGCGTTGCGTCCGCCGACGGCAAGGTTCTCGACGTTGAAGACGCGATGATGGTCGCGGTGGCCAGGGCTCTGCGTATTGAGCCGGAGGACTACCGCAGCATTGCCAGCCACCTTATGGTCGCTCGCGAGTTTTGCTAGAGATTCCGGGGCGTTTGGAGCCGCCCAAAAAAACTATGCGTCAGTTTCCGTCCGGGCCCGCCTTACCAATCGAGGCCCGCACAACAGCGCTCGCGGGGCCTCCTCAGGAAGGCTCATGTCCAACAAGCAAGAACTAAACGTACGGGACGTCGGTATTCCGATGGCCCCCGATTCCGACCTCCTGCGTGGGAGGGTGACGGGCTTGACGACAACCCCCGCAACCGCCGTCGAGTTGGGCGATGACGAGAACGAGTGGGGCGGTTACGCCGCCGAGGCAATTTTCGACAACGAAAACTTCGAGGACCCACGGCACGAGATGGGGGTCGATGAGCTGTGCGTGCATGCCCCGACGTTCCGCCTGCTTCGCTGTCAGAGCTGCGATTTTGAAGACGGGGAGGTGGAAAAACTGGTGGCGTCGCCGATGTTCGAAGGGGTTGAGTTCCTCGATCTTCGACGGAACCATCGGTCGCCGGATGACGCGACGATGGCCGCGATTGTGGCGTCCGGCCGGCTTTCGCACTTGCGCTTCCTCTCCCTCGACAGCTGCTATCAGGTCGGGGACGCGACGCTGAAGGCGATTGGAGCCGGGGCGATGCCGAAGCTCGAAGGCCTCGTTATCGGGTCGACCGACATCACCGACGAAGGCTTGATGGCCCTTGCGGACGTGAGCAAAACGCCTGCCTTGGTTGTGCTTCTGGGGCTGTTCATTCCCAAGATCACAGAAGAAGGCGTCGAGGCTTTGGCCGACGCGCGCCCGAATCTACGGATCCAGCTTTCAATCGGTTGAAGGTCGCTGCCGCAGGCGCTGTCACGATCC
>JAESSZ010000728.1 GCA_016763875.1 Nannocystaceae bacterium | reverse complement strand
CTTCAGCGGTGATCTCAGTCAGCCGAGCCTTGAGTTTGTCGACGCGGCCGTCCTCGTCGACGGTCGCCGCGTCATCGAGGTCGCGCTGCACCGCGGTGAGCTCTCGAGTCAGTGACGCCGCTTCAGAGTGCAACGCGGTAATCCTCCCTGGGGTCGCCGCCTGCTCGATACGCACGCGCGCCGAAGCCGTGTCCAGGAGATCGATCGCTTTGTCTGGAAGCTGGCGTCCGGAGATGTAGCGATCCGACAGCTCGACCGCCGCGACCACGGCGTCGTCGCGGATCGTCACTTTGTGTGCCGTCTCGTAGGTGTCCTTGAGGCCACGAAGCATGACCGCCGCCGCCTCTATGCTGGGCTCGTCGACCTGGACGGGCTGAAAACGGCGTTCGAGTGCCGCGTCCTTCTCGAAGTACTTCTTGAACTCCGCCCAGGTGGTGGCCGCCACGGTTCGAAACTCACCGCGGGCCAACGCCGGTTTCAGGATGTTCGCTATCTCGCCGGACTCACCCGCCCCGCCGATGAGCGTGTGCGCTTCGTCGATGAATACGATGATGGGGGTTGGCGATCCCTTGACCTCGGCGATGACTTTCTTGAGGCGATTCTCCAACTCGCCCTTGACCCCAGCGCCCGCCTTGAGCAGACCGAGGTCCAACGCGACCAGATCGACCCCCTGCAACTCTTCGGGGACGTCGCCAGCGACAATCGCACGTGCGAGTCCTTCGACCAGCGCCGTCTTGCCCACGCCGGGCTCGCCAACAATGATCGGGTTGTTCTTGCGGCGGCGCGCCAGGATGTCGATGACCTGGCGGATCTCCCGGTCTCGACCGAAGATCGGATCAATCTCGCCGTTGCGCGCGCGATCGGTGAAAGAGACCGTGAACTTGTCCAGCGCTTCGCGGCCGGGCGCACTCGCCTGACCAGGTGCCGCAGGACCGGTCTCGGTGGGGACCTCTTGGGTCTCGCGCGAGGCCGCGATGATCGAGTCCCAGTCGCGACGAATCTCGTCGGTGTCGAGACTCTCGAGTTCGGTCAGGCTCTCTGCGGTGTAGCGACCGATGTTGTCGAGGAACTGGATCAGCAGGTCTGCCCCGCGAAGTTGGACCGAGCTGCGTTCCAGCGAGGCCACGACCCAAGCGTCTTCCATCCACTGCCAAAGCGTCGCCGAGAACACGGGCTTGCCCTGGTTGCCCGTGCGCATCGTTTGCAGCGCGCGCTCAACTTCGGCTGAGACCTTGGTCGGGTCCTTGCGAAAGTAGTGCAGCACGTGTGCGGCGTCGCCGTCCTCGACGGACAGCAGACCCATGAGCATGTGCTCAACACCGATCTCGTAGTAACGGCTGGCGGCAGCACGTTCGACCACGCCTTCCAGGACCTTGGTGCACGTGGGATTGAGGCGACGGACGAGGGTTTTGGGTTCGACTCGCATGACAGACTCCGGCGTGTCAGGACGCTAGTTTGCAGAAGCAGCAGGTGCGTGAGCGTGGGCCGTGGATTTTTGTTCCACCGGCCGTGAAAGGTCGGACGGAAGCGGAACACGAAGGTGCGTGACATCGACGGCGCCACCGCGATTGGACAACCACGCATCAAGACCAAGTCGACCGCCCTCTGGTCTTCCGAGATGGAAGGGAGGCCGGGACTGGGGCGAGAGCACAAGATCGAGTTCGAGCTCCAGCGGCTCGACCAAGAGTAGCCCAAGCAACTCGCACACGATGGGGTAGAGATCGCCGTCGGCGAGGAATCGGCGGAAGTTATCGCCCAGCGGGCCGATGACCACCGTCGCCCGACCCGCCCGATCGAAACACTGAATCCCGAGCACGGCGTCCACGCCGAGCCGATGATTGATGTGACCGAGGCCCATGCGCTGCTCGGTGTCCAGGGTCGTCCAGCCGCCGCTGTACTGCTCAAGGCTGACTTTCGCCTTGCCCAACGCTTCGCCGAGCACATCCTGCAGCGCGACTGAGATCGCGTGGGCCGAGCGGACCGGGCTACTCAGTAGCGGGGCCAGACGCAGGATCTGCCAACGCTTCAGGTGTTTGAGCCGCCAGTCGTCGTAGGCATCGAACCCAGACATCGCCAAGACACGGCGTGACCAGCGGTCGTCGGTGGCGCGGGTGTACTCGCGCGCGAAGTCCATCTTGATCCCGATGCGATACACAAAGCTGATGAGGCGATGGTGGAACAGATCGAGAAACTCGCGACGCACGGCCTCGCTGTCGTCGGCCTGGGCGACCTCCTCGGCCAGATACATCGGAAGCGGGGTAACCGAACCGGTGAGTCCTAGGAAGGATGTCGTGATCTCGAAGCGGTGGCGCGCGGTCTCTAGCTTGGCCTCGGGCGCGCGCGGGACCTCGACCCTCTCGATCCGTGAAATCTCGCCCGCGGAAAATGCAAGGCTGGGATCGTGCCGAAAGCGGATAGCCTCGGCACCACAAGGCCCCCCGCCACCGACACGAATCGCGCCCGGCGAGAGTCGCTCCAGCATGCCGACCGCGACGAAGAACGAGAAGTTATGGGCCGAGTCGAGCAGCCGCTGCAGCACGGGATCGGCAGCGTCGGCAGCATCGGGGACATCAACCGCACCGGGCGCCATGGTGCCGCTGGTGGAGTCGTGTGGCTGCAGCGTCGTCACAGGATCCTCCGGTCTCCGCTCCGCGCCGGCCACCGTAACTCGGTCTTGCTTGGATGCAGCACGAGCTTGAGTTCGTTGAACGAGTTGAGCGTGGCGTGCGTGGCCATGAACTCATCCAGCACGCAGCCGAACAGGAAGGCCTCGCCCTCGCTACTGAACCGCGATTCTTCGACTTCGACGCGTGTTTGCATGCCGCGCACGGGCGCGCCCCCCAGCATGCGAGTGACCGCTTCGTCTTTGACCTCGCGGATCGACTCGACATGCGCCTCGTTGGCACGCCCCACCACGGGGGACGCATCGCGCTGGAAGTTGTACAGCGACAGCACCGACACCAAAGCGCCGGGTGCGGCGAGCGACTGCCGACCCAGAGCGAAATGCGACATGAGTCGCCAGTGCAACTCAGCCCCCAAGGGCGGTCGCGCGGGCGCACTGACTCGGACAATGTTCTTGAACGGTGCCGGGCTCGACGCACCCCTGGGCGCAACCGATATCTCGCCCAGTTGCAGCTCGGAAGGGAGGTTGCGATTGGTGCAGCTGAGATCGATCGACAGCGTTTCTTCGACTGTCGCCCCCGCCACGTCGCGTGGCGTCTCGATCGCAATGTAGACATCGGTCGCGTCGTCGAGCGGCGACTCGGTGCGGCGCAGTTTGTAGTACGCCGGATCGCTGTCCATCGCGTGCCGATACGAGACGAACGACGGGTAGGTCCGACGCTGCACCTGGCCTTGCCGGACCCCGATGACCGACTCCACGCCGTAAACCTCGGCGTGCCGCGGGTCGATGCCGCCAGCGCGGAGCAGGTGCTCGTGGACCAGCGGATTGAGACGAACCGGATCGCCCGAGATCTCGAACAGGTTGATCACTGGCGTGCAGTGCAACCGGAAGTTGTCCGTCGTCATACGGGCATCGAACGCTGGCGGGCGGTCGAAGGTAAATGCGACCTCGAACCGGTCCTCCACGAGTTCGATCGCGTCGAGTCCCTTCACGTCGAAGAAGAGGAACTTCTCGGGCAGCGTGAAATACTCTTGAAGGTAGCGGTAGCCGGGAGGCGCGAGATCCGGCCACGGCAGCAATGCGTGCTCCTGGTCCCAGCCGATCGGTACCAACGCGTCCTTGCCGAGCGAGATCGGTTTTGCGACCCCCGTCGTCACCTCGACCGAGGTCAGGTATCGCCGCAACCACAGCGCGAGCATCGAGGTCATCGCCAACTCGCCGTGCAGCAAGAAGCGAAAGCCCTCTTTGCGAGCCACTACCAGGCGGCCGGCCTCCGTGGTCTCGAACGTGAGGCGGATGACCGGACGACGGGCGGCGGTTTCGTCGAGGCGTGCCTCGACCAACTCGAGCGGCAGCAGCGAGACGTCTTGCGTCGTCCGAAAACTGCACTGCGAACCTTGCACCGTCGTGCTCGCGACCCTCGTGCCACGAGGGACTGGGACCGCGCCGCGCAGGGTCTTGAGAGTCGGCGCGTATTGGATGATCGAGGTGGCGGGGATCGGGCGCAGGTAGTGCGGCAGCAACAGTTCGGTAATCCCGTGGATCACCGAAGGCACCGAGTCTTCGATCTTCTCGCGGATACGGGCCGTGAGAAACGCAAAGCCCTCAAGCAAACGCTCGACGTCCGGATCGTTGCCGCGCTCCGCGAGCAGACCGGCGGTTGACGGATGGACCAGCGAGAACTCGCGCCCCATCTCGCGCAGGTACGCCAGTTCGCTCTCGTAGTAGCGGGACCCCAAGGGGTCGCTACTCTACCTTGATCCGGCCACCGTGCGAGACGCGGGTCTGCACCCGAACCAACCCGCGTTTGCGGTCGCTGCTTAGGCGCGCCGACACTTCAAACGCGAGCGTGAGCGGATCTTCGGATGGAATCGGCCGCACCCGAACATTACGCAGACGCGGCTCGTACTCCGTGATTGCCGCCCGAATACTCTTTTGCATCGTTCCCGACGCGTACGGAAACTCGTGCACCATATCGACGAAGTCGGCGACCCCAAAGCCAACGGCAGACAGGGAATCGCCGACTCGCGTGTTGAGCAGCACGCGCAAGTTGTTGACGATCGACGTGACTTCATCGATCGGCCGCCCCGGGTCCCGGGACGACAAACGCGACAGTAGACCACGGGCTCCCACGGGGCTACCTCAACGACGCGCGGCGGCGACGGTCTGTTCGCGCTGAAGCGCGAACGTCACTAGGTGTTATCGCGCCAATTATCATGGTGCATCGCACCCGTACTCTCGTAGGTCCACGTGATGTTGTGGAACACGATTCCGACTTCCTCAACTGGCGGCGAGGTCGCGGATGCGGGATCGATGCAATCGGGCGAAGTTCGGGTGATCGACGCCAGACGTCCTTCGGCGAACTCCACGGTGAAAAAGTGCTCCGTGGTGCCATCACCCGCGGGGTTGGGGCGGAAGAACTTGAACGACCCCTCTACAACCTCGTTGTTGCACAAAGACCGGGCCAAGAGTGGCGACGACTTGTCGATCCGCTTCTTGATTACGATGGCTTCGTAGGTCCGGCGGCCCGTGGCCATCCCACTCCCCTTCTCCCGCGCAGTACGCACGGAGTCGCAGAAGAAGATGCACTCAATCGACTCCTCACGGCCGAGGCTCGTCTGCGTTGACTCGCCCTTGATTT